>JADFLD010000062.1 GCA_022564535.1 Gemmatimonadota bacterium | reverse complement strand
GCCGGCAACCCTCCTCCTCGTCGCCACGATCGCGGTCTACTTGCCGGCTCGTCGCGCGGCTTCCGTAGACCCGATGAGGGCTCTGAAGACCGACTGAGGCGGCGGGATCCACGGAAGTCAGGGGCTGAGCGGCGCGTGCGTGCCGCCCAGCCCCTGCCCCCCAATGTTCCGATCTCTATCTCTACGCGCGTTCAGCCATCCGTGACGTTGCGTGTGCGAGCGTGCTTCTTGAACCACTCCCGAAGGAACAGCTGCGTTCTCAAGAAGTTCGACGGCGTTCTCGTGGTCCCGTGCCACTCGTTGTTGAACCGGATCATGGCGGTCTCGACGCCCATCACTTTCAGCGCCGAATAATACTCCTCGGTCTGGGGCATCGGGGTGCGGAGGTCGTTCACGCCCGTCATGAGCATGGTCGGAGTCGTGACGTTGCCGACGTACATGAGCGGGGACCTGCGCAGATGCTCGCTCGGATCGTCCCATGGGAGGCTCTCGAAATTCCGGTACCACCCGATCCCGTCGGTGGTCCCCACGAAAGAGAGCCAGTTGATTACGGGGCAGTTCGCCGACGCAGCGGCGAAACGATTGGTGTGACCGACCACCCAGGACGTCAGCACGCCCCCGCCTGAACAGCCGTACACGAACAGGTTCTCGTCATCGACGTAGCCCCGCTCCAGCACGAGGTCGACGCCATTCATAAGGTCGTCGAAGTCCTTGCCGGGGTACGCGTTCTTTATGGAATTACCGAACGCGCTACCGTATCCGGAGCTCCCCCTCGGATTCGTGTAGAGGATGACGTATCCGTTCGCCGCGTGCTCCTGCCACGCGAAGTTGAAGCCGACATTGTACATGCCGTGCGGTCCCCCATGGATCGAGAGCATCAGCGGATACTTCCGACTCGGGTCGAAGTCCGGCGGCTTGAGGATCCACCCCTGGATCTGGAAGCCGTCGACCGACTCGTACCAGATCTCCTCGACGTCACCGAGCGTCACGCCACCGAGCACGTCCTCGTTGACGTGCGTCAGTTGCGTTCGGACTCCGGGGTTGTCCAGAGCGAACGCGACGATGTCGGACGGGACGTGGGGACTGGTGAACGTACCCACGGCCAGTCCATCCGCCGTGAGTGAGCTCAACGAGAGCATGTGATCTCCCGAGGTCAGCTCGCTCACGCCACCCGTCGTCGATACGAAATAGAGGTTGCGTGCGCCTTCGGCACTGACGGTGAGGTAAAGACCGCTGCCGTCGTGGGCCCACTGCATTCCATTGATCGACTCGTCGAAATCTCCGGAGATGAGCCGAGGATTGGAGCCGTCCAGATTCATTACATAGACGCCGGAATTCCGATACGTATCCGTGTGGAAGTCCACACCACGGTATGCGATGAGATCCCCCGTCGGCGACGGGAGGGGACTCCCGTCCTGCCCCCTACGGGTCGTGAGTTGACGAATGGAACTCGACACGACATTCACGGCGTAAACTTCGGATTCGCGCCACGCGAGCTCGGAGTCCTCGGTACGCAAGGACGAGAACACGAGCTCCTCGCCATCGAGGGTCCACTCGCCGGTGGAGTGGTTCCAGTACCCGTCTGTGAGCTGCCGGGCCGTTCCACCCTCCGAAGGCACGACGAAGATGTGCCGCCACCCCTCGTCGACGAAGCCGATGCGGTCCTGCCTGTAGTCGGCACGTGTGACCACCTTCGGGGCGGCCGTCCAATCGGCTCCGTCGGGACGCCCCGGAGGAGTCACGGTCCAGGCGGGCTCACCCTCGACGGTCATCGTGAAGGAGAGCCGCTCGCCATCGGGTGACCAGCGGACGCCGCTCGGGCTCTTCTCGAGCCGTGTGATCTGACTCGTCGAGCCCTCATCGTCCATCCAACGCACGAAGATCTGTGAGCCCTCGGGCTCTCCCGAAGCCGTGTACGCAATGCGGGTGCCGTCCGGCGACCAAGTGGGCCCCGATCCGTCGACAAGAAAGCGATTCCTCGAACCATCGCCGTTCATGATCCAGATCGACGATTCGCGACTGTTGTTCATCTTGACGATCCATCCTCGCGTGTAGACGATGCGCTGACCGTCGGGCGCGATCTGCGGATTCGACACGCTCTCGAGGTCGAGGTACATCTCGAGTGAGATCGTTCGTATCGGGCTCGCCTGGGCGGCAGCGAAGGTCGTCGTCGCGACCAGAAGGCCGGTCACCAGCGCTGCAGTCGCGAGGAAGGGGGTGCGGTTGGGCATCGAAGCGCCTCTTGCTACGGGTGGATCATCCGACGGGTGCGTGACGATGAAACTACGTTTCCCGAAGCAAAATGCCAGCCGGATCAGCGCTCCCAAACCACACGACCGCCCACGATCGTGAAGTCCACAAGCATCGTTTCGAGGCACGGGTCCGGGCAGTCCAGATAGCTCTCGGCCGTTACCACGAGGTCCGCGAGCTTGCCGGGCGCGAGGGTGCCTCTCTCGTCCTCGGAGAACGTGAGGAACGCGTACCCCTGGGTCGCCGCTCGGAGGGCTTCCTCGCGACTCACGCGCTGATCGGCTCCGACGATGCCCGCGCTGATGGTGCCCCGCGTCGTAAAGTGGTGCAGAACCCACCACGGGTCGTACGGCACGACGGGCGAGTCGGTCCCCAGGGAGACCGGAATGCCGGCGTCGAGGTACGCGCGTAGTGGAGTCGTCCAAGCCGCGCGCTCGGCTCCCCAATACTCGACGAGACTGGGTGCGGCCAGATAGAGGTGATCCTGAGCGGAGACCACGAGGCCCAGGTCTCGCATCCGGGGAAAGTGGTCCTCACGGGGAATGAACCCGTGCTCGATTACCCAGCGCAATCCGTCGAGCGGCGAGTCGTCATTGGCGACTTCGTATGCGTCGAGCACGAGATCGATCGCAGCATCTCCCACGGCGTGCGTCGCAAGACGCCACCCCGCACGATGCAACTCGCGGACCGACTCCGTGAATACGTCGGTCGGGACGGTTTGCAGCCCGCGGAACGATCCGTTCTCGCCCCAGGGCTCCTCGTACGGCTCAACCATCAACCCCCCTTCGAAACCGCCGTCCACGCCGAGCTTCACGCCACCGATCCGAAGCCACGCGTCGCCCTCCTCCGGAGAGGGCCACGCAGCAATCGCCTCACGAAGAGCTTCGAGCGAGCCTGAGCGGGGCGCACGAAAGAGGAATTCGACGCGCATGTCGAGCCGCCCGGCGTCCCTGATCTCCCTCAGCGTCTCGTACTGAGCGACCGACCCGCCTGGATGGCGGACGCTGGTCAGGCCACGGCTGTTCAACGTGGCGTACGCCTGGACGAGGGCCTCGCTCTCGGCGACGGGGTCAACCTCGGGCCTCCGTGGTAACTCGACGAAGGCCTTCGCCCGATCGACGAGCTCGCCATTCAGGCGCCCGTCTCCGTAGCGACCGATCCGACCCCCTGCGACGTCGGGCGTCGACTCGTCGAGGTGCCAGCGCCTGAGCGCGGCACTGTTCAGGATGAATTCGTGCCCTCCCCGTACCACGACAACCGCGTGGTCAGGAGCCGCCCGATCCAGGTCGTCCCGATACGGGAGGCGTTGCTCGAGCAATTGCCCCTCGTGCCAGTCGCTGTTCGTGACGATGACTTCGTCCGGCGAGGCATCCAAGACCCGCTTGGAGATCGCCTCGAGGACATCCGCGATCGAACGGGTGCGTGACAGGTCGACGCCGGGCCCCCCTCCAATCGAGTGGAAATGGTTGTCAGCCAAGCCCGGTATCACCGAGCGGCCCTCCAGTTCGATGACCCGCGTGTCGGCACCGATGTACGCTCGAATCAGGGCTTCGGACCCGACCGCCACAATGCGGTCGCCCGAGATCGCGATCCCTTCAACGACCCCCGCTTCCGTCAATGTTACGACCGGTCCATCGACGAGTACGACGTCGGCCGGTTCGACGTCCGGCTCGCACGCGGCCACGCCCAGACACGCCGCAACTACCATCCGGGCTAGGGTCCGGCGCCGATGGGCGATCCGTTTGTGGATGAGCGTTGGCAGCCTCACGAGCCCTCCCTTTCGGTTTTACAACAGAATCGCGGTCGGCTCCTCGAGCATCGACTTGAGCGTCTGCAAGTACCGCGACCCCTGGGCACCGTCGATCACGCGATGATCGCAACTCATCGTCATTCGCATCCGCGGCTGGACGACGATCTCACCGTCCACCACGACAGGGGTCTGCTCGATTCCGCCTACGGCTAGAATGCCGGCCTCGGGCGGATTGATGATCGCCGTGAAGTCGTGGATCCCGAACATGCCGAGGTTCGACACGGTGAAGGTCGCGCCCGTGTATTCCTCGGGCATGAGCTTCTTTAGCCGAGCCCGGCCGGCCAGCTCCCTCACTTCGGCACCGATCTGCAGAATGCCTTTGAGGTGCGCGTTCCTCACCACCGGGGTGATGAGACCGTCTTCGATCGCAACGGCAACGCCCACGTGTACCGCGTTGAAGCGACGAACGAACCCCTCTTGCCACTGGGCGTTGCAATTCGGATGCTGGCGAAGCGCGGCTGCGACCGCCTTCAGCACGATGTCGTTGATCGAGATCTTGCCGCCGTCCTTCTCGAGCATCGAGTTGATGCTCTTTCTCGCCTGCAGGACGCGACCCATGTCGACGTCCATCGTGAGATAGAAGGTCGGCACGGGCCCAATGGATGTGACGAGCCGCTTGGCGATGGCTTTGCGCATCTGTGAGGTCGGCACGTCCTCGTACTCCGCCGCATCCTCCGTCCATCTAGCCATCGACGGTGCGGAGACACCGGCAACCTTCGCTGCCTCGATGTCGCGCTTCACCACGCGGCCGCCTGGTCCTGAGCCCGAGATGAGCCGCAGATCTACGCCCATTTCCTCGGCAAGCCGCCGGGCCAGAGGTGAGGCCTTCACCCGACCACCGCCGGTCCCCGATGCCGCCTCCGAGGAAGTCGATACCGGGGCCTCACCGACAGCGGGCACCGGAGTGCCCGCTCCGGACACCGGCGCGGCCGGTGCATCTGGAGTCGCTGCGGCCGGCGACGGAGACCCATCGCTCACGCCTTCTATACCCGTGATATCCTCATCGGCCGTCGCGATGACACCAATCACGGCCCCTACCTCCGCGGTCCCACCGGCCCCGAGGAATATCTTCCTCAGGATCCCGTCACCACGCGCGACGAGTTCCATCGTGGCCTTGTCCGTCTCGATCTCGGCGAGAATATCGCCGCTCGATATCTCATCCCCCTCGGCCTTGAGCCACTGGACGAGCTGACCCTCCTCCATGGTCGGAGACAACGCTTCCATGTGCACCTTGGTGGCCATCTATCTACTCCCGACGCCAAGTTCCGCGGGCGGTCTCGAACGGGTCATCATCGGTACAGCACCTTCCTTACAGCCTCGAGCAGGTGATCGACAGACGGCTTGGCCAACGCCTCGAGGGTCTTCGAGTACGGCATCGGAATGTCCGCCTGTGTCACACGCAAGATAGGCGCGTCCAGATCATCGAACGCTTCCTCCTGGATCATCGACACGATCTGAGCCCCGGTACCGGC
Organism: Gemmatimonadota bacterium; assembly: GCA_022564535.1. The sequence goes on along the minus strand of JADFLD010000062.1, from coordinate 2,604 downwards.
GTAAGGCCAACCCTCTTCTAGGTACACGACGCGGTTCGTCTTGGCCACCGTCGCAAGGATGGCATCCATGTCGAGCGGACGAATGGTACGAAGGTCGAGGACATCGGCTTCGATTCCGTCCTTCTCGAGCTTGGCCGCCGCCTTCAGGGCGAGGTGAACCATTTTTCCATGGGTGATGATCGAGACGTCGGAGCCTTCCCTTTTCAAGTCGGCGACACCGAGCGGAATGATGAAGTCCTCGTCGTCCGGAACCTCGCCCTTGAGGTTGTAGAGAAGCTCCCCCTCCAGGAACGCAACGGGGTCGTTGTCGCGGATCGCGGCCTTGAGCAACCCCTTGGCGTCTGCCGGGGTAGCGGGTGTTACTACCTTGCAACCCGGAGCGTGGGAGTAGTACGTCTCGCATGCCTGTGAATGTTGCGCCGACAGTTGCAGGGCCGCTCCACTCGGCCCACGGAAGACGATCGGTATCGGAAATTGACCGTCCGACATGTAGTTCAACTTCGTGGCGCTGTTGATGACTTGGTCGATCGCAAGGAATGCGAAATTGAACGTCATGAACTCGATGACGGGGCGAAGACCAGCCATGGCGGCACCGACGCCCAGGCCGGTAAAGCCGAGTTCGCTGATGGGCGAGTCGACGACGCGTTGGTCTCCGAACCGCTCGAGGAGGCCCTTCGATACCTTGTACGCACCATCGTATTCCGCGACCTCCTCTCCTATGAGGAAGACGTCGGGGTCGCGCTCCATCTCTTCACGCAGTGCCTCATTGAGGGCCTCGCGGTAGGTGATGACCGGCATCAGTCGCGGCTCCTTCCGTCAAAGAACAGCCGGCCGTTCACATCGACGTCCGCCCAAACATTCTGGTACAGTGCGTCGGGCTCGGGCACCGGTGACGAGTCGGCGAAATCGGTAGCTGCCTTGGCGATCGCGCGCGCTTCCGCGTCCATCGCTTCGAGCCCCTCGGCGTCGAGCACACCGGCCGCCATGAGGGTGTCGCGGAGGCGCGCGATCGGATCCTCGTCCTTCTTCGCCTGTTCGACCTCTTCCACCGACCGATACGTCCCGGAAGCCGGGTCTGACATCGAGTGCCCGCGGAACCTGTACGTCTGCAGGTCTACGTACTGGGGTCCCGCACCCCCGCGGATGTCAGTGACGAGATCGCGGAAGAAGGCGTAGGTCTCCAACACGTCCTGTCCGTCCACTCGGTGCGCTGGAATGCCGTAGGGTGCGGACTTCGTGATGATCTCCGTGCGGGACACCCGGCTAAACGCGGTGCCCATTCCGTACGCGTTGTTTTCCACGACATAGACGATTGGGAGCTGCCAGATGGCCGCCATGTTGAGGGCCTCGTGGAAGCCCCCCTGGTTCACGGCTGCGTCGCCCATGTAGACGACGATCACCGAATCTTCCTTTCGGTACTTGATCTTCCATGCGATTCCGGTGGCGAGCGGAATCTGACCCCCCACGATCCCGTGGCCGCCCATGAATCGCTTGTCGGCACTGAAGATGTGCATGGAGCCGCCCTTGCCGCCCGACGACCCCGTGGCGCGCCCAAACAATTCGGCCATTACAGAGTTGGGAGCGACGCCCTTCGCGATCGCCTGCGTGTGCTCGCGGTAGGCGCTCATGACGTAGTCATCCTCTCGAAGCGGCTTGATGCTGCCGGCAGCCGCACCCTCCTGGCCGATGTGCAGATGGCAGAAGCCTCCGATCTTACCGATTGCGTAGGCCTCCTCCACCTGCTCCTCGAACCGGCGGTACAGAAGCATGTCCCGCACGAGGTCGAGCGCGAGCTCCTCGCTGATGCCGTGTGTCTTCAGGTGGTCGATTTGTTTGCTCCTCTTTCCGGCCCTTGTCTCCGTCTCGGCCACGTCAGGCTCCCTTCAAGGTTCGGCCTGGCCGGCCGAGTTCGAGCTGAACGAGGTCCAGGCGAACCTCGGCCGGGGCGGCGATATCGACCTCCATGACGTCCTGTATCGCGCCCGGACCACCCGCTATGAGGTCGCGAGCCTGTTCCTTCGCGTGATAGCTCGAGCGCACGAGCGGCCCGGACTCGACGTGCCTGAAGCCGTACTCCCGCTCGCCGATGTGCTTCCACGTCGCGAATTCGTCAGGCGTCACCCATCGAGCCACCGGAATGTGCATGGGTGAAGGCCTGAGGTACTGGCCGAGCGTCAGTATGTCGACCGACGCCTGTCGAAGGTCGATCATCGCCTGCCGAATCTCTCCGTCCTCCTCTCCCATGCCCAGGATGATGCCGGTCTTCGTGAGCATCTGCGGGTCCAAACGCTTCACGGCACCGAGATACGAGATCGACCTCCAGTAGCGCCCACCTGGACGGACCTCCGGATGGAGCCGGAGCACAGTCTCCAGATTGTGTCCCAGGATCGCCGGCTTCGCTTCGACCACGGTTCTGAGCGCGTCTTCGTCGCCTTTGAAGTCGGGAATGAGGACTTCGACGGAACACCCGGGCACCGCTTCCTGAATCCGGCGAATGGTCTCCGCGTAAATGCTGGCACCACCATCGGGCAGCTCATCGCGGTTCACGCTCGTGATGACCACGTGTTCGAGCTCCATACCGGCAACCGTCTCCGCCACGCGTCT
>JADFLD010000061.1 GCA_022564535.1 Gemmatimonadota bacterium | reverse complement strand
GACCCAGAAACAGCTCGACCGTGGGAAGCTCCGACTCATTCGGGCCCGCAAGGGAGTGATCACGACGGCGGAGCTCGTCCAGTACACCGGCTCGACGTTCACGGAGGGGGAAGAGGAGATGGCCCGCCTGCTCGGCGCCTACGACGGTGAGGTCGCGGTCTCTCCCGACGGAGAGTTGGTCTACGCGTTCCCGGGCGTCATGACGTCCGTAGAGAGCCGAAGGAAAGTGCGCGAACCGAATCCGTCTTGGATGCGCCTCGAGTACGCGAGAGAGCTCACCGGCAACACTTCTAAGGCGAACGCCGTCGTGGTCGGCATGAACGCCTTCACACTGATTGCTGCGGCGACATCACCGTTGTTCATTTTTCCGCGTCTCGGGTTGAGCGGCTCGGCCGCGGTGATCGGCCTCGTTCTCATTCCGGTCGTCTTCAGCACGCTGTTCTTCGCCGGGCCTCTCGTGCGCATGCTCGGCGTGAGAAGGGAAAATCGAAAGCGGGAGGCACGAAACCTCCGGCGCGTACTGCTCGGTCTCGTGTACGAACGGGCGCTCGGGAATGGTCGGTCGGTCGGCGTCGACGAGGCGTTCGATTTTGTCGCCGCGCGGCTCAAGGGCCAGACCGTCCTCCGGCCCAAGGTCGAAGCTGCGCTTCACGACCTGGCCGCCGAACTCGATGCTGAGGTGTCGTCAGGAGACGACGGCACGCTTCGCTTTACCTTCGAACAGATCCGGAGGGAGTTCACGGCCAGCGAAACCGTGCGGACGACGTTACGTCTCGACGACCGCAACCTCGGAGATATCGTATTCTCGACGTCCGACTCTGCGGAGGAGGAGACCGAGCGGGAGCTGGCGCTCTTCGACCGTCAGCTCGCAGGCGACGCGGTCGATCTCAACCAGTACCTCCCTCCGGTCGACAGGGTCGCCTTCGAGGACGACTACGAAATCGTCGCGTTCGACGAGGAGCTGAAACAACGGGTCCCGAGAATCGCGTAGTCCGACGTAGAAGCCCCGCCACCAGGGAGAGAGGCAGGACGTGCCTCAGCGGTCCCGTGTGCGCCCGGCCCGAATCGCGCGAAGTGACTCACCCAGACGTTGTCGAATCCGCGTAGAAATGGCCCGGACTGCGGCACTCAGTTCTTCCCGGTCGAAAGCCGTGTCCTGAAATTGCGCGACCGCCCTACCGTCCGCCAACACGATTCTAGCCTCTAGGCGGTACCCCCCTCCGAGCGGAGACACCTCCCCCTCGACCACCCCCCTGATCCCTTCGCGAGCCGCGATGTTCCGTGCGAGTTCCGGAGTCAACCGGGTCCCCGAATCACGCCCCATCCGAACGAGCGCATCGTCCACGAACTGGCGAGGCACGAGCGTCACCACGCTGGCCTTCTGGAGGTCGATACCGAGGGCGTCGGTCACCGTCTCCCCGAGCGAGGCATCATCGGTCCTGTTGTCGAACACGGCGAGCAGAATCAAATCGTCCTCCTCGAAAATCCCCTGTGCGACCAACGAGCCGACCGGACCGATTCCGAGCGCCCACATCGCCAGATAGGCAGCGACCGAGGTGACGAGCAACGCGCCGCTCATGGCTCCTCCGAGAATCGCGTTTCGCCATGTGAAGATTCCCGCGCCGTACAGCGGGTGGTCTTCGGGGACGACGAGAACCTGGGCCGGTGTGAGCCCCTCCAACTCGTTCGGGTCCCCCGCGTCAACCATTCGGAGTCCCGGTAGCCCCCCCTGGACCACCGCAGTCACGAGCGTAGTCGGCAAGCCGATCAGCAGGAGAACGAACGCCATGGTAGGCGTCCATGCGGGAAGCCCCGCCTGCTCCGTCAACAGCCGGACAAGCAGAAGAATACCCCACGCCATCGCTAGATACACGCCCAGAACTTGCCACACCGAGCGGCGGTGGATCTCGCGGACAAGCTTCCGAAGGGTGTGAAGCACGAAGCGGCGGCGGAATTGTTGGAGACGACGTGGTGGAAGCCAGAATGGGGGCCTGGTCCTCGTTCTTCAAGGACCTGGCTGAAGATTCCTCCTGGAGGCGCCATCGCGATCCACGTCCCGAGAGCGTATCATACCCCCCATGCTCAGAAATTTATCTTCTCGGGGCGGTCGCCTTTTGGGGTGCCGGATGGGTCTGGCCCTGGGAGCACTCTTGATCACGTCCGCCTGCGCTTCGACGGTCACCCGAGATAGTCCGTTCGACGGATCCGCGACTTCAGACAATCGCGTTGATGCCCCGATCCGGATCGAAGTGCGGAACTTGAACTTCAACGACGTGACGATCTGGGCGATCCGTCAAGGACAGCGCATACGCCTTGGTCGAGTCACCGGGAAGACGGACGAGATCTTCAGAATCGACTGGAACCTTGCCCTCCCGATCAGTTTCTCGATCGACGTAGTCGGAGGTCGCGCGTGCACCACCAGTCGCATCTTGGTCGACCGCAACGCCCGCGTATGGATCCAGGTCCCTTCGAACGTCGGAATCCAGCCTTGCCGGGTCGGCCGAACAGCGTGAGACGTTCCGGCGCCCTCTGGCTTCTCTTCGCAGCCGTCCTCCTGGCGGGATGCTTCGCCGCGAGTGGCACCGGCCCCTCGCGGCCGTTCTCAGATGTCAATCGGTCCGGCAGCATCCAACTGCTCGTCGAGAATCTGAACTTCGCGGACGCCCGACTCTTTTGGATACGTGGGGGAACACGAAGATCACTAGGGACCGTCGGTGGCAAGCAGACCGAGACCTTCACGATACGGTGGAATTTTTCCGATCCTCTTCGCATCGAAATCAATCTGCTCGCCGGTCCGACGTGCACGACGCGCGAGATCGTCGCGGACCCCGGAGACATACTCGAGCTGCAAATCGCCTCGGTCTTCTCGCAGTCGTCATTCTGTCGTTAGGGAAGCTCTGAACCAGTAGGGTGCGCCGCGTTGCACCCCCCGACCCATAGTTGTTGTCAGACAATCCGTTGCGCGCCGAACTCAGTCGTACAATAGGAAGGGCCGCACCTCTTCGCCGAACGCCGCCACTTCGGCATCGACCCCGTCGAGAATTTCGTCGACGGAGGCGCCCGCCTCGATCCCCGTCCTCAGGCCGTCGTGACCCCATAGGATGTCGATCGGGTCGAGAACCTCCTCGTACTCGTAGGGTGGCGGTCGCCACGAGAAGTCGTCAGGCGCCAAGTCCTGGCTCGCGCGCAGAATGGCGACAGCAGCCCGCACGGGCTGGAACGAATCTCGCGCAGAAACGTGTAGCTGGCCGCCGCCGCACATGACGTTCGCGTGCTTCTGGAAGGTCGGCTCGAAATGACAGGGGCGAACCGCAACACCCGGCCCCATGGTCGACCCGACCCGCTCAACGAGCTCCTCTGGGTTTAGATACGGCGCCCCAAAGAGCTCGAAGGGCCGCGTCGTCCCACGGCCCTCCGAGAGGTTCGTGCCCTCGAGAAGCACCATGCCGGGGTAGACGTCGCAAGAGTCAGGCGTCGGCAGGTTCGGACTGGGCATGACCCAGGGCAGTCCGGTGTCGCCCCAAGACATCCAACGGCGCCATCCCTCGCATCGGATGACCTCGAGGTCGCACCCGATCTCGCGCTCCTCGTTGAGCCATCGAGCCAACTCCCCGCACGTCAACCCGTGACGCAGAGGGATCGGATGGAGGCCGACGAACGACTCGAACCCGGAACGGAGCAAGGGCCCTTCACGATGCACGCCACCGATGGGATTCGGCCGGTCGAGAACGACGAACCGCACCCCCGCCTCGGCGCACGCTTCCATCGCCAAGGCCATCGTCCAGACGAAGGTGTATACGCGGACCCCGACGTCCTGTAGATCGAAGAGAACGGCATCGAGGCCCTCGAGCATGCTGGAGGTCGGCTTGCGAAACTGGCCGTAGAGCGAGTACACCGGCAATCCCGTACGAGGATCGGTGTAGGGCCCGGACTCGATCATGTTGTCCTGCTTCTCTCCGCGCGCTCCATGTTGCGGGCCGAAGAGCGTCCGGATGGGAAAGCCACTCCGCACCAAGGCGTCCAGAGAGAGCGTCAGGTCGGACGTCACCGAAGCCGGATGAAGGACGAGGCCCAGCGACTTCGACTTGAGATGGTCGCCGTCACCGCCGAGCAAACAATCGACCCCGTGCCGGACGCGCATCGGACTCATGGCATGATCACGCCGAGGCCGTAGGTAGCGTCCGGGCCCGGAGGCGCAGGGACCCCACGCCGAAACGCTCCAAGCAGCGACGGATCGAAAAGGTGCGCCTGTATGCGGCCCAACGACTCCGGAGACAGCCGGCCGACCACGCGTCGGACACTATCAATTCGCACAGGCTCGACGAGCCGCTGAGCTTCGACGGCAGCCTGGTGGATGCGCCGTACAACGTCCATGCCATCGGTCACGCGCCCGAACACGGCGAATCCTTGGCCGTCGAGATTTCGGTGCCCCCCGAAGTCGAGTGACGGCTGATCTCCGATGCATATGAAGAACTGGGCCCGGCCCGTATCCGGGCCACCGCGCGCCATTGAGAGAGCGCCGTCGAGGTGCGAGAGTCCCGTCTCGTTGGTTCGTTCCAATGGGATCGGCGGACGCAACCTGGCGCGAACCGCCCGACCGTCGGGACCGCCCTGAATCACTTCGATTCGGATCGAATCGTCGGGTTGGTTGTCCATCCGCACGCTGCGAAAGAACGAACCACGGTCGAAGAGGAGATCGTCGACGTAGGCGAGGAAGTTCCCAGCCGTGACCGGGGCGCGCTCTATGTAGATCTCGGCCGTGATCTCTCCCTCGGAGGTCGCGATCTCGATGAGCACCGTGCGACCGACCGACTGCGGTGTGGCCTCGGGTGCGCCCACGACCGTCGCGCCCAGAAGTACCGCCAGAAAAGACGCAAGCCGCGCGATCATCGCCCCCGCATTCCCCGGCGTTGTGGTGATTCGGTCAGCGACGGGTGGGAAGCTGGATAACGGTCAGGGTCGCTCCGTCCAGCAAGGAGAGGAACATCTCCATCGGGTCGGACTGCATGTCGCCGAGAGACGCCTGCAACGTCAAACGCTCGCCGTCCGGAACGCCGCAGAAGCGAAAGAACCCGGTGGCGCTGGCCGTCACATCGAATCCACGGTGGCTCTCAGTAATCTGGACGTTCCTGCTGCCTGTAGCCGCGTTCGTTCGGAACTCGGACCATTGGACTCGCACCGCCGCGCCAGCGGCGGCTCGGCCACGCCCATCCCGGACCAGGCCCGCGAGAATCACCGAGCGTTCCGGCACTTCCTCGTCTCGGCACTCCTCGAACAAAACATCCCCGATCGAAGGCATGTGGTAGTCGAAAGACGAGATCTCACCGCGGATCACGTCCCGGATGATGGGCTCGGGGATGAAGCCGATCGCCTCGAGATTCGGATCGACGAATCGGACCTGATACCGCCCTTCCGTGAGACCCGTGATCGCGTAGTGCCCGTCGGCGTTCGAAAAAACCTCTTGGTTCGAGCCGATCACGCCGACGCGGACGCCGGCGAGCGGTACTCCGATGCTGTCGGTCACGATGCCTTCCACGCCACCCGTTTGGACGCGCTGACCCAGACTCCGTCCCCCGGCTTCTCGAACCTCGAGCACCCGCCCTCCGGTTTGATGATACTGGGCGATGTACGACCTGCGAAATCCGTCGAAATCCGTCTGATAGCCCAATACCGGCATCCGAATCCACCACTCCGGCACGATCCAGGTCCCGTCAGGCATCCGCCTGAAGACGACCCGCCCGCCGACGTCGGACGAGGAGAGCTCAACCTCGAGGTATTCGTAACGGAACTCCAGCCATTGCAACTCGATGGTCTCAGGGTCCAGCCACATGACGCCCGCGATGTCGACGACGTTCTTGTCTTCACCCGTGGGCTCGAAGCCCAAGCCCAGGAGGCCTTCGGGTCCTCTTCCCATGTCGACGATCTTGAAGCAGTGTGTGTCGAGAAAAGGATCCGAGAGCAGCACGGCCGCATCCGGCGCGAAGTAGAGGTACTCCGCTCCATCGGGCTGTACGAAGCCGTTCTCCACGAGATCTTCGGCGGGCCGGCTCTCGAAGGGCGTCCGCATGTACCCCTGCCGCTCGGACTGCTCCTCGCTCAAGATGAGGTGCGTGTCCCGGTGGAGCCTGCGATTGTACGTCATCGTTCTGTAGCGGTACGTGCCCCGCTGCTCCGTGAACGCGGCGGCGGAGAGAGCCTTGCGGGCCTCATCCCACACTTGGGCGACGAAGAGTCCCTCACCCCCGGGACGCACCTCACACCGACCCGCTTCGAGTTCCACGTCGATACCCTCCAGTCGAATCGCCCTCGACGTGAGGCGGATGTCCCGCGAGATCGTCGTGCCCGAAGCAACGTCGAACAGTTCTGTCTCCGCCGTGGCCATCCCGATCATTTCCACGCGGACTCTATAGGTGCCTGCCGGAATCCCCAGGAACAATGCACGCCCGCGCTCGTCGGTGAGGGCGTTCTTCACGGTCTGTCCCGTCTCACCCACGAGGTAGCTCAGGGCCCCGAACACGGGGCGCCCCGCTTCTCCATCCATGACGCGGATGACGACGGTCTGCGCCGAGACCGGGGCTGAAAGGCAGCATAGGGCCGCGGCTAGGCCGAGGAGCCTGCGGGCTCGAGTCATCTTGGCATTCGGTTGAGGACCGTGGTGATGGTCATACGGACACACGGGAGGTGGGTTCCGCTGAAGTATGCAACCATTTCCCCCACGTTGTTGTCCATATAGGTGGAGGCGGAATTCAAATATGGAGCCAAGATGGGCAAAATGCTCGGCGACTTCGAACAGATGATTCTCTTCGCGCTGATCTCGCTGGGGCCCGAGGCCTACGGCGCTTCGATTCGCAGGGAGATCGTCTCTCGCTCCGGCCGGGAGGTGAGCGCTGGTGCGGTGTACACCGTCCTCGAGCGCCTCCAATGCTCCGCCCTGGTCACGTCCTATATCGGCTCACCCACTCCTGAGCGAGGGGGGAGAAGACGCAAGCACTACAGGATACGTCCCGAGGGTGCCCGACGGCTCGCAGCGGCCCGGGATCGCATGCACCGGATGGAGGAGGGCCTCGGCCGCCGACTCGCGGACCTCGCGGGGGCCCAGGAGGCAGGATGAACGAGGTGCGGGAACCGTGGCTGGCCCGGGCGATCCTTCGTGCCTTCATCCGCGGGGATGAGGGAGAGTTCATCCTCGGAGATCTGGCCGAGGACTTCTGCTCCGTGGCCGATTCTCGAGGCGTCGACGCGGCGCGTGCCTGGTACCGTCGGCAGGTAGCGACGACGCTGCTGCATTGGACGTTTCGGCGACGTGGAGCATCGCTCGAGACATGGGCGCGAGAGGGACGCATCGCGATCAGGGGGCTGATCCGCGCCCCAGTCTACACCACAGCCACGGTCGCGACGCTCGCGCTCGGCGTCGCGGGCGCCGTCGCGGTCGCGGCCTTGGCACAAGCGGTCTTGCAGCCTCTTCCCTTTCCCGAAGCAGGCCAACTCTATGCAGTTTGGGAAACCCACCACGACGAGCAGCGGTGGGTCGCACCGGCGAACTACCTCGATTGGCGAAGAAGCTCGCACACGTTTCAGGGCCTTGCGGCTCATGACACCCGTGGCGCGAGCGTCACCGTCGACGGCCGAGCCACTCGCGAGACGGTCGCCGCCGTGTCGGGCAACTTCTTTCAGGTGTTGGGCTTACCTGCCCTCTTGGGTCGAACGTTCGACCCTCGTATGGAGCCCGCTTTCCCGGCGCGGGTCGCTGTCCTCAGCCACGAGGCGTGGGTGGGGGCGTTCGGTAGCGACCGCGACGTCATCGGACGCACGTTCCTGGTCGACGACCTGAAGTACGACGTCGTCGGCGTCATGAAGCCCGGACTCGCCTTCCCGGACGCGGGCCTCTTCGCCTGGATCAGAGCCTCCGCCGAAGCGCCTGGGATTCGTGGCTTCTCCGGCGATCTCACACAGATGAGAGACGCATGGTACTTCCAAGTCGTCGGGCGGCTCGCGGACGACCAGACGGGTTCGGCCGCCCGGGCGGAGATGGCCGCGATCGCGACCCTCCTCAGGCGGAGCGTCGAAGAGCTCGCCCGCGTATCGGGTAGGGGGCGGCGCGTGACGGATTGTCACGGCCGCCGCCCTCCCACACCACCGTGCGTACGGTTCCGGACACGGC
>JADFLD010000060.1 GCA_022564535.1 Gemmatimonadota bacterium | reverse complement strand
GCCTTCGCCGCCGCCCTCGCGGTCGCCGGAACAGCGATCGCCGGTGTCGGATGGAGCCTCATGCGGCTCACGAAGCGGTTCTTTCCGAGTTGGGCATCGTACCCGGTGCGCCAGGGGGTCTCGAACCTCTTTCGTCCCCAGAACCAAACGATCTCCATCACGCTCGCTCTCGGACTCGGAGCCTTCGTGATCGGAACCATCGTACAGATCGAGGGGAACCTCCGGGAGGATCTCACGATGTCGTTCGGCCCCGGACAGCCGAACATACTCCTCTTCGACATCCAGAGGGACCAGCTGGAGGGCATCCGGGCGCTCCTCCCCGACGACGCACTCGCGAACTCCGACGTTTCGCCGATCGTCACCACGCGCCTCCTCGCGATCAACGGTCAGAACCGCGAGGAGCTGCGTGCCCTCACCGATCCCGATGAACGACCCGAGCGCTGGGCGCTCAGGCACGAGTTTCGGAGTACCTACCGCGCGACGCTCGGCAAAGCGGAGACCCTCATCACCGGCCGCTGGTGGGACGGCACGCCCGGGTCGGAAGACGCCACCCGGGTCGACGCCGGCGGCCTGGCTCGACTGTCGCTGGAAGAGGGCATCGCACATGATCTGCGCGTCGACCTCGGCGATACCCTCACGTGGGACGTTTCGGGCCTGGAGGTCGCTTCTGTCGTGACGAGCGTGCGCCGCGTCCACTGGAACCGGCTCGAACCCAACTTCTTCACGATCTTCGAACCCGGCGCGCTCGACTCCGCGCCGCAGAATATCGTCCTGCTCGCGCGGATACCCGACCCGGAGCAGAGGGCTCAGGTCCAGCGCGATCTCGTAGGCGCGTTCCCAAACGTCTCCGCGCTCGATTTCTCGCGGGTCCAGGAAGCCATCGAGTCCGTCCTTTCCAGAGTGCGACAAGCCGTCGGGTTTCTGGGCACCTTCTGTGCGCTGGCCGGCGTGCTCGTCCTGATCGGTTCGTTGGCAGCGTCGAGAACGCAGCGGCTTCGGGAGGGCGCTCTCTTGAAGACCCTCGGCGCCCGGCAGAGTCAGGTGCTCACGGTGCTCTTTGCGGAGTACCTGGCGCTCGGCTCGATCGCTACGGCCAGCGGACTTCTCCTAGCCGTCGGCGCCTCCGCGCTCCTCGTGCCCCGGCTCTTCGAGATCGACTACAGCGTTCAACTGGGTGCGATCTCCGTCATCTGGATCGTGGTCGTGTCACTTACGGTGGTGGTGGGGCTGATCGGATCGCGTGACCTCCTGAGACGACCCCCTCTTCCGGTCCTCCGAGACGCTCCGGAGTAATCGCCGACGGACGACCCGTGTCATCTCGTGTCGCGTTCTTCGAGGAGACCCTCCGGCAGTTTGAGCGAGCTCTCGTGGTGACACGCGTCGCACGGGAGTGGATGGGGCACACGAAGGCGACCCTTTTTCACGCAGATGGGACTCTCGCACTTCGGGCATACGACGTCCACGGCGTGTAAGGTGAATCGTTCAATCAGCCGTCGGCGAGCGAACACGCCGCCCGTGACCAACGCCCCGATGAACCAAACCGCGTGCGGCGGCATGAGCGCCACGGGAAACGCGATGACCACGAACATGCCAAACGTGCGCGCCGCACCCCCGACCCTCCATGCCCGGCTGCGCTGCTGCACCGTGACCCTTACCTGCGTCGACGGAAATCCGAACAGGACCACGTGGGCGTCCGCCTCGAATACGTTTTCATCGGAAGCCTTGGGCGGGTCGGCCGATTCGGTCACCGCGCCTAGTTCCCCGCGGCGAAGGCGAGCAGGCGCTCACCCGCTTCGCGGAGCGTCTCCACGCGCTTGCAGAAGACGAATCGGACGAGCGAGTGGCCCCGCTCGGGCACGCTGAAGAAGCTCGCTCCAGGAACGGGAGCGACGCCGCCATCCACCGTGAGGCGCTTCCCGAACGTCATCGAGTCCTCGTCACTCAGGTCGCTGAAGTCCGCGAGAATGTAGTAAGCCCCCTGAGGATGTCGGCACTTGAATCCGGCCTCCTGTAGAGCGGACACGAGGACCGCGCCTCGCTCCTTGTACGCTGCGACCATGTCCTCGTAGTACTCTGGACCGAGCTCGTTGAGCCCGACCGCGCAGGCTTCCTGCAGTGGCGCCGGAGCTCCTACGGTCAGGAAGTCGTGTACCTTGCGAATCGCATGGCTCAACGCGGCCGGCGCTATGATGGTACCGATCCGCCACCCCGTGACGCCGAAGGTCTTGGACAGCCCCGAGATCGTAATCGTCCGGTTTCGCATGCCCTCGAACGTCGCGAGGGGAATGTGTTCGCCCTCGTAGTAGATGTGCTCGTAGATCTCGTCCGTGATCGCGATGATGTCGTGTTCGATGCAAACATCCGCGATCGCCTGGAGCTCCTCGCGGTCGAAGACCCGCCCCGTCGGGTTGTTCGGAGTGTTGATCACGATCGCACGAGTCTTTGCCGATACCGCCTCCTCAAGCATCGCCTTCTCGAGGCGATAGTCGGGTGCCTCGAGGGTCACGAAGACCGGACTCGCCTCACACAACACGGTATCCGGTCCGTAATTCTCGTAGAACGGCTCCATGACGATGACCTCGTCGCCCGGGTCGACGATCGCGAGCATGACCGCGACCATCGCTTCCGTCCCACCGCAGGTCACCGTGATCTCTCGCTCGGTGTCGACGTCCATGCCGTAGCGCTCGCTGTATTTTCGTGCCAGCGCGTTGCGGAGATTCGGCGAACCCCAGGTGATCGCGTACTGGTTCACGTCGGCCCGGATCGCCGCGCAGGCAGCTTCCTTCAGAAGATCCGGCGCCGGAAAGTCTGGAAAGCCCTGGGCGAGGTTCACCGCATCGTGCTCGCGCGCGACCCGCGTCATCTCGCGTATGACCGACTCGGTGAAGGAGTGGGTTCGGCGTGCTGTCCGAACGGTGCGGTTCGTCATGGATCCTCGTTGGCTGGTGACTTGCGAGCCCGCGCCATCATGTCCCCGAGAGCTCGGGACAGCAACACGTGGCTGGCCCACCGCGAACCTTTGGCATAATCTGAGCCCGTTCGGCCCCAATCAACACACTCTCTCGCCCCGACAGGAATCCTCGATGAGGTTCGTCCGACCCGCCGCCCTGCTCGCGGCACTGCTTTCAGCCGCCCCGGCGGCGGCGCAAGATCACGACCACCCGTTCGCCGCCATGCGGGCTCGCGCGATCGGGCCTGCGGGAATGAGCGGCCGCGTGGCCGACGTCGAGGTCGTCCTCAGCGACCGGAACGTCATCTACGTCGGCGGAGCGACTGGGGGCGTGTTCAAGTCCGTGGACGGCGGCCTGACGTGGGATCCCGTCTTCGACGATCAGACGGCGCTCGGCGTGGGAAGCATCGCCGTGTTTCAGGCCAACCCGGACATCGTCTGGGTCGGAACCGGGGAGGGCAATCCGCGCAACAGCGCGGGCGTCGGTCGTGGACTCTTCAAGTCCGTGGATGGCGGCCGAACGTGGTCCTCCCAGGGCTTCGAAGCGTCCGAGCGGATCCACCGCATCCTGACCCATCCGACAGACCCCGACATCGTGTACGTCGGCGTCATGGGACCGGCGTGGTCCGATGGGGAGGAGCGAGGCGTCTACCGCACGAGGGACGGCGGGAACAGTTGGGAACGCGTGCTTTGGCAAAACGAGCGCACCGGAGTGGCCGACATGGTCATGGACCCACGAAATCCCGACAAGATCTTCGCGGCCATGTGGGAGTTCCGTCGTGAGCCCTGGTTTTTGACATCGGGCGGACCGGGCTCGGGCCTCTTCGTGACGTACGATGGCGGCGACAACTGGCGGCGTCTCGGAGAGGATGACGGCATGCCGGCCGGCGAGCTCGGGCGGATCGGCGTCGCCGTGTCCCAGTCCAATCCGAACGTCGTCTATGCCCTGGTCGAAGCAACCGCGTCGGAGCTCATTCGCTCCGAAGACGGGGGCCGAACATGGCAGACGATCAGCGACGAGCCGGGAGTCGTCCCCCGGCCATTCTATTACGCCGACTTGCGCGTCGACCCCCTTAACGAGAACCGCATCTACTCCTTGAACGGTGCGGTGCAGGTGAGCGAGGATCAGGGGAGGACGTGGAGTACCGTGGTCCCGAGCTCGATCATACACGGCGACGTCCACGAGCTGTGGATCGACCCTGACGACTCTCGCCGGATGATCTTGGGAGAGGACGGAGGCATCGCCTTCACCTACGACAGGGGCGACAGCTGGCGCTTCGTCGAAAACCTGCCGCTCGCGCAGTTCTATCACATCGCCGTGGACGACGCACAGCCCTTCAACATCTACGGTGGGTTGCAAGACAACGGGTCGTGGTTTGGGCCGTCCACCGTGTGGGAGAACAAGGGCATCCTAAACGCTCACTGGACGCGCGTCGGCGGAGGAGACGGCTTCAGCGTCATGCCCGACCGCTCCGACCCGGAGCGATACGGGTATTCGATGTCTCAGGGCGGCAACCTGCTGCACTTCGACAAGCTCACCGGGGCGCGGCGCAGCATCCGACCGGTCCACCCCGCAGGCGAACGACTCCGATTCAACTGGAACGCAGGTCTAACGTGGGATCCTCTCGACGACAGCGCGATTTACCTCGGCAGTCAGTTTTTGCATCGGAGCCGGGACCAAGGACGTTCGTGGGAGATTCTCTCCCCGGATCTCACGACCGATAACCCAGAGAAGCAGCGCGCGTACGAGTCCGGAGGCCTCACCGTGGACGCCTCCGGCGCCGAGATGCACACCACGATCATCTCGATCGGGCCCAGCTCCCTGGAGGAAGGGCTGATCTGGGTCGGAACGGACGACGGAAATGTCCAAGTGACTCGCGACGGAGGCACGACATGGGTCAACGTCCGTGACAACGTGCCCGGCCTCCCCGAGGGAATTTGGATCCCGGACGTCCAGCCTTCCACGCATGTGGCCGGGCGCGCGTACCTGGTCGCCGAGGACCACCGGCGCGGCGAATGGACTCCGTACGTGTGGGTCACGGAGAACTACGGGGAGGACTGGTCGTCGATCGCGACGGCTGAGATCGACGGCTTCGTTCACGCGATCGAGGAAGACCCTGTCAGCCCGAATCTTCTCTTCCTCGGTACGGAGTTCGGCCTCAGAGTGAGCCTCGACCGCGGCGACACGTGGATGCCCTTCACCGCCGGAGTCCCCGCCGTGCCCATCCGAGACCTCGTCGTCCACCCCCGCGACGGCGATCTCGTTCTGGGAACGCACGGCCGCGCGCTGCTCGTCGTCGACGACATCCGCCCGCTTCGCGAAATGTCGCAGAACCCGGACATCCACACGGCCACCGTGCATGCGTTCGGGCCGCCGCCAGCGCTCGCGGTCAACATCGCGGAAGCGATCGGCTACCGCTCGACGGGCCACGCCATGCAGCAAGCGGAAACGCGCCCAGAGGGCGCGCTACTCACCTTTTGGGCGGGGGAGGCAGGAACCGCCCGGCTCGAGGTCACGAACGCTTCGGGGAACCTTGTATACTCGGACAGCGTCGAGGCGGACGCCGGCCTCAACAGGGTCATATGGGATCTACGGCCGGGTGGCGACGCGGATGAAGCCCTCCCGCGCCAACTCGCGGTCGCGCCGGGAGACTATTCCGTAGCGGTGGCGCTCAACGGCGCGGAGTCGGCGACTACGCTCGTCGTTCGTGGCGATCCGAGGCACGCGACGACCGCTGCGGATCGTGCCGCGAAGGTTGCGGCGCTTCAGGAGATGCAAGCGATCGTGGACGACGTGAGCGAAGCGCGGGAGAGGTTGGAGCGGGCGGAGGAGGGAGTCGCGATCGTCCTGGAGACCCTCGACGCCGACGCATCGGCGCTCCGCCAGCAAGGTGAAGACCTGCAGGCGGCGATCGTCGCAGTCCTCGAGCGGCACTTCACCGGACCCGTGTGCCAGGGCATGTGCAGAGGCCTGCTCACGATCCAGACGGTGCAGGCGCCCATGGGGCGTATTACGGGGGAGACCGGCGCACCCTCCCCGAACACGCGCACGATGATGACGCAGGCTGGCGACGCTGCGGGCACCATCACCGGTGAAATCGAGGCGCTCATGAGGGGTGACGTGGACGCCTATAGAACAGCCCTTCGAGCCGCGGGCTATACACCCTTCGGCGGTGGGAGAAACGATCGATGAGCGTAATTCATGGAGATCGCATGGGGATTCGAATCCTAGGCCGTCTGAGCCTCGCTGCCGCCGTGGCGTCGGTGGCGGCCGCTCCGGTCAGTTCCCAGGCCGCTCCGCTGAAAATCTTCATATCCGTCGACATGGAAGGCATTGGCGGGATCGGTACCAGCGCGATGACGTCGAGTGGCGGCAAGGACTACGCCACCGGACGCCGGCTCCTCACCGCCGAAGTGAACACCGTCGTCGCCGCGATTTTCGCCCGCGCCCCCAGCGCCGACATTCTGATCAACGACTCGCACGGCGACCATCAGAATGTGATCCACACCGAGCTCGACCCGCGCGTGATGTACATCCAGGGCGCGATCAAGCCGCTAGGCATGGTGCAGGGTCTCGACGGCTCCTTCGACGCTGCGATCTTCCTGGGATACCATGCGAAAGCGGGTGACCCGGACGGATTCCTCGCCCACACGGGCTCGGGCTCGGTGAAGGGCCTCTGGCTCAACGACGTCGAGGTCGGCGAGGGTGGCATGAACGCCGTGTTCGCGGGCGGCCACGGGGTCCCTGTGATTCTCGCGACTGGAGATTCGGCGGCCACCGCCGAGCTGGGCGCCCTGCTCGGTACCGAGACCGTCACGACGAAGACCGCAGAGACGCCGGCGTCCGCGCGGCTCATCCACCCCGACCGAGTTCTCCAGATGCTGACGGACGGAGTCGGGCGCGCGCTCGACAGGTTGGCGGCCGGAGGGTTCGAGCCTCTCGACCTGGGGACTCCGATCCGTATTCGCATGCGCTTCGCTTCGACGACACATGTCGACATCTTGATGTCCATTCCCGGCGTATCGAAGCTCGACGGCTTCACCGTGACGTATACGGCCGAGAATGTGGATCAGGCCTATAAGCTGATCCGCCTCATGTACCGATTCGTTCAACCCTGAGGGACCGCACCGCCGATGCTACGAGCCACCTTGCTGTGGGCATCGACCAACCCGCTGCTGGCCCAGAAGCTCCCGCGGTATCGCTTCGTCCAGAGGGCCACGAGGCGGTTCATGCCCGGAGAGGAGCTCGGCGATGCGCTCACCGCGGCAGAAAGGCTCGCGAAGGTGGGCGTCTCTGCGACGACGACGCTCCTCGGCGAGAACCTCAATTCTTTGGAAGAAGCGGACGGCGTCGTGCGGCACTATCAGGGTGCCCTACGGGAAATCGGAGCACGCGGC
This sequence comes from Gemmatimonadota bacterium, assembly GCA_022564535.1. Next base: position 878 of record JADFLD010000060.1, on the reverse strand, counting down.
CTCGACGCGGAGATCTCGGTCAAGCCAACCCAGCTCGGACTCGACTTCGGCGTCGACGAGGCACGTAAGCGGCTCGCCCAACTCGCGGAGTCGACGTCGTCGCTGGTCTGGATGGACATGGAGGGATCCGAGCATGTGGACGCGACGCTCGACATCTTCCGAAGTGTGAAACAGGAGCAGGGGAACGTCGGCCTCTGCCTGCAGTCCTACCTGCACCGAACCGCTGACGACCTGGAAGCGCTCTTGCCGCTCGATCCGGCGATCCGGCTGGTGAAGGGAGCGTACAACGAGCCCGCTGACGTAGCGTTCCCCAAGAAGTCGGACGTCGATCGAAGTTTTGTCACGCTCACGCAGACCCTGCTGAGGGCTCGCCTGAGTGGAGGGCAGGGGCGCCCTGTTTTCGGGACGCACGATCCGAAGATGATCGGTGAGGCGAACCGTATCGCATACGAGCTCGGGCTCGACAAAGACAAGTATGAGTTCGCGATGCTCTTCGGAATCCAACGCGCGGAGCAGGAGCGCCTGGCGCGCACCGGGCACGAGGTACGGGTTCTGGTCAGCTATGGAGCCGCGTGGTTCCCTTGGTACATGCGGCGGCTCGCCGAGAGGCCGGCGAACCTCTGGTTCGTGGCCAAGCAACTCGTGAGCTGAGCGACGGTCCGCGGTGACGCTTCCGAACTCGAACGACCGCGCGACCGTCCTGCAGGCAGGGCACCGACGGTCAACCGTGCCCTGCTCCTCCCACCCCGGCCGGAATGAGCCCACGACCTCGAAGGCCGACGCGGGCTCGACCGCGCCGCAGCGCGGACAGCGCCGCCAACGCCACGCCCTACCGGCCATCCACCCCCTCCCCTTCGAGCAGGCGGTCCAGGGCGGCG
>JADFLD010000059.1 GCA_022564535.1 Gemmatimonadota bacterium | reverse complement strand
GACGAGGACGCATCGACGGAGGACTATCCCGACGATTCGATCTACTCGGGCCTGACGGTCGAGGAGTTCCCGCACGCGGATGCCCACGCGGAAGCCGTGGCCGAGCGCGTCGGGGAACTCGGAGCCAGGGAACGCATCGTGCGTGCCGCCGACGTGAAACTGATGCTGGCTTCGCCGGAGGAGCGTCCGTTCACCCGCGATGGGTGGATCTTCGAGTTGAAGTACGACGGGTACCGGTTGCTCGCGGAGCGGAGTGGGCGGGAGCCTTTCCTGCGGTCCCGCGCCGGGCACGACCTGACGGCGACCTTTCCCGAGATCGCGCGAGCCATGCGCGGGCTCCCGTTCGAGGACCTGGTGCTCGACGGCGAGGTCGTGGTGAACGACGCGGAGGGCAAGCCTTCGTTCTCCCGGCTTCAGCGAAGGGGCCGCATCCTGAAGAAGCTCGACGCGCTCAAGGCCAGTGTCCGATTGCCGGCGGTCTATCACGCGTTCGACATCCTCGGCATCGAAGGCTATGACCTCCGGGGGCTCCCCCTTCTTGCGCGCAAGGAGGTCCTCCGCGCGGTGCTCCCGACCGTGGGCCCGATTCGGTACACGGACCACATTCGAGGTACAGGGAGAGGCGATGTACACCCAGGTCGAGCGCATGCGACTCGAGGGCATCGTCGGGAAAAAGGAGGATGCACCCTACCGTGGAGGTCGCTCGAGGACGTGGATCAAGATTCGCACCGTACGGATCGAGGACTTCGTCGTCGTCGGCTGGACCGAGCCGAAGGGGGCGAGGGGCGGCTTCGGGGTGCTCCATATCGCGCAGTACGGGGGCGACGAACTCGTCTACCTCGGGAGTGTGGGAAGCGGCTTCAGGGACTCCGACCTGAACGACATCCTAGAGATGATCGAGGAACGGGAGGTCGACGAGTGCGCCTGTACGGCCGGCCCGATCCCGAGCGGCAAGCAGCACCACTGGGCGCGGCCCGAGATCGTCGCGGAGGTCAAGTACAAGGAGATGACCGATCACGGTCTGGCCCGGCAGCCCTCGTTCTCGCGGCTACGTCCGGACAAGGCCGCAGCCGAATGCTCGATCGAGGGTGCCGCGCACGTCGAGGCCGTGGAACCCGAGCCGATCACGATCGTCGAGGAGAAAACCGTTCCGTTCACGAACCTCGACAAGATTTTTTGGCCCGACGAGCCCTACACGAAGGGAGACCTGATCGACTATCACAGAGAGATCTCCGAGTGGATGCTCCCGTATCTCGAGGACCGGCCCCTCGTGATGACACGCTACCCGGACGGCATAGGGGGGAAATCGTTCTTCCAGAAGGACGCGCCTCCATACGCGCCGGACTGGCTCAGGACCGTCCGGGTCTGGAGCGATGGCTCGGAACGAGAGATCTCCTACTTCATTGCCGAGGACGTCGAGTCCCTGCTGTACGTGATCAACCTCGGCACGATTCCGCTCCACATATGGTCCAGTCGCATCTCGTCTCTCGCGGAGCCCGACTGGTGCATCCTCGATCTGGATCCGAAGGAGGCTCCGTTCACCGACGTCGTCGACGTCGCGCTCGCGATCCGGGGCCTCCGCGAGGAGATCGGACTCCCGTGCTTCCCGAAGACGAGCGGGTCGTCGGGTATCCACGTTCTCATCCCGCTCGGGCGCCGGCTGACGTACGAACAATCACGCACCCTTGCCCAGCTGCTCGGGCGTGTGATCGTCGCGGAGCGGCCTGAAATCGCGACGCTCACCAGGAATCCGGACCGGCGAGAAGGGAAGGTGTACGTCGACTTCGTTCAAAATGACACGGACGGTTGCTCGTCGCCCCTTTCACCGTGCGACCGAAAGCGGGCGCGCCCGTATCGACCCCGCTGCAGTGGAGTGAGGTGAACGAGCGACTCACGATCCTGAGCCACACGATCGAGACCGTGCCGGACCGTATGAAAGGGCTAGGTGAGGATCCGTTACGACCGGTACTCGACATCGAGCCCGATCTGCTGGGTGCGCTGGAGCGGCTGACGAGCTGGTTCGATTGAGGAGGGTGCTTCGGCAGCCAGGTCAGGCGAGAAGGCCGGGATGCCCGCCGGTATGCAGGAATACGATTCGATGCGGCGGTGCGCCTTCCTGTGCTCGGATCCAAGCGATCATCCCGGCGGCCGCCTTCGCCGTGTACGTAGGGTCGAGGATGAGGCCCTCGAGGCGACCGAAGAGCGCCGTGGCCGCCTCCGATGCCGGCGTGGGTATGCCGTAGCCTTCCCCTACCTCACCGTCGAGCGTGGTCAACGGGACGCCGCCGAGGTCGGGTTCGACCCCGAGGAGAGCCGCCCCTTCTGCCGCGATCTCGAGCGTCGTCGACCGAAGTTCATCTGCCCTGGCGTCGGCGCTCACTCCGACCAGCCGGATGTCACTTCGGCCTAGGAGCGCCAGGCCGAGGGTGAGGCCTGCGAGCGTGCCGCACGAGGAGGTCGATACGAAGATGATGGTCTCAGCGGGCGCTCCCGGGAGGGCGTCGAGTTGTTCGGTGAGTTCGACGGCTGCGACGCCGTATCCGAGGCTGCCGAGTCCCGTCGAGGCGCCGATCGGGACGACCATCGCCCGCCCGCCCGCGGCGTTCACGGACGTCGCGATCTCCTGCATGGTCGGAGTGCGATCTGCCCGGTCGGCTACGGTGACGATTTCGGCACCGAACAGCCGGTGGAGAAGCGCGTTCCCGGTGGGCTTCTCGGGAGCGGGCGCTTGGGTCACGAGCACACATCGGATGCCGAAGCGGGCCGCGAACGCGGCCGTCACGCGGCAGTGATTCGACTGCGGCCCTCCCGCGGTGATGAGGCACGTGACACCCTCGACGCGGCCCGGAGCCAACTCGAACTCGAGCTTTCTCACCTTGTTGCCGCCGAGCGCGAACCCCGTCTCGGCATCCATCTTCACGTACAGATCGGAGACACCCAATTCCGAGCCCAGCCGGGCGGCGTGCAGAAGCGGTGTGGGGAGGTCGGCCAGGCGGGCGCGTGGCCAAGCGCGCAAGCGTTGGAGGGCTGAGGAATGCTTCATCGGGCGCTAAGGCCAGTCGCTTCCACGCATCGTTGCCGCGCTACCGAGGTTTTTCTGGCGGCTCGCGCGGCGGATCTGACGGTGGCCGCGTGGATGTCCACCGTGTCGGTCACGTCGTGGGCGTACCCTCCCGACATCACGACCGCCACGGGAACGCCTGCGCGGGCACATTCCCCGAACACGATCGAGTCACGCTCGTTCAGGGCCTGTTTCGTGACCGCCAGACGCCCTAGCCGGTCGCCCACGAACGGATCGGCCCCCGCGACATAGAAGGCGATGTCTGCGCCGTCGGCCAGCGCGCGGCGCACCGCGCGCGCGGTGGCTTCCAGAAAGACTTCGTCGCCGGCTCCATCCGGGAGCTCGATGTCGAGATCACTGGTTTCTTTTCGGAACGGAAAGTTGTTCTCCCCATGCACGGATAGGGTGAAGACGGTGTCGTCCTCCCGGAAGATCGCCGCCGTTCCGTTGCCCTGATGCACGTCGAGGTCGAGCACCACACAGCGAGTGGCCGCTCCGAGGGCCTGGAGACTCCGGATGGCGACGGCGACGTCGTTGAAGACGCAGAAGCCTTCTCCTCGGTCCGCGAAGGCATGGTGTGTTCCGCCGGCCAGGTTCGCCGACGCTCCCTCTTCCAGAGCCGAGTGCGCTGCCGCGATCGTGCCACCCACGGAGCGGCGCGAGCGCTCGACGAGCTCGGGAGACCAGGGAAAGCCGATCCGCCGAATCTCGTCACGGTTGAGTGAAGCGCTGGTGACACGCGCCAAGTAGTCAGCGGTGTGGACCCGTAAGAGCGCTTCGGCGGTAGCAGCGTCGGGTACGCTGAGCACGATGTCGTCATCGCGCGCGACTCGTTCTCTCAAGAGCCGGTACTTCTCCATCGGAAAGCGGTGTTCTTCCGGGAGAGGCAACACTAAGTGGTCGCAGTAGAAGGCGCGCACGGGTCGAGGGAAGTGGTGATCGGTCGTTGCGGGCGTCAAGTTACCTGAAAAATGGACGGGTCGCCGCCATTCGAGCGCCTCCCTTGAGATTCTTGGTTTCTTCCGTGCGTCGATCCATGCGGATCGCGAGTTGGGCCGTGCTCGGCGTCGGCTTGCACCCTCTAGCCGCGTGGGCTCAGGCGGGAACCGTACAGGGTCGGGTCCGCGATCAGGTCGGCGCGGCCGTCTTCGGCGCGACCGTGGGGTTGCACCGAGAGGGGCGTCGCGTCTTCGCGGCCGACACGGACCGTCTCGGGTCGTTCCGGATATCGGAGGTGCTTCCCGGCACGTACGTGTTGCGCGTCCAGGCACTCGGATACCTGCAACACACGGGCGAGCTGACCGTGGGTCTCGCCGAGACGGTGGAGCTCGATGTGCGCCTCGAACGCAACGCCCTCGAGCTCGAGGGGATCTCGGTCGAGGCCGAGCGCAGCCGGCGGAGAATCCGCTTCGAGGAGATCGGGGGCGCGACGGTGCGGGAGCTGGACCTCGAGGATCTCCGACTGATACCGGGGGTCGCGGAGCCCGATCCAGTCCGGGCGATCGAGGTCCTGCCGGGCGTCGTCTCCACGTCGGACTTCTCCGCTGGATTTCATGTGCGCGGGGGCTCGCAGGACCAGAACCTCATCCTGCTCGACGGCATGCCGATCTTCTCACCCTTTCACCTCGGCGGCCTCTTCTCCGTCTTCAACGCGGACATGATCGACCGGGTAGAGTTGAGTTCGGGGGGCTTCGCCGCCGAGTACGGGGGCAGGGTTTCATCGGTGCTGGAGATCGAGAGTGATGCCGGACAGGGAGAGTTCAGCGGCCAGGGTGCGATCTCGCTGCTGTCGAGTCGGATCGCCGTCGGTGGACGGCTGCCCGAGGGCGTGGCCGACGCCTTGGGGCATGCCGACATCCGGTATCGCGTGTCGGCGCGCCGCTCCTATTTCGACGTGCTCTTCAAGCCGGCGTTCGATTTTCCGTACCACTTCTCGGACGTGCAGGCCATTGTGGAGGGATGGACGCGTGCGGGCGATCGCCTGACACTGACCGCGTATACCGGACGGGACGTCTTCGATCTCACCTCGATCGACTCCGAAGACTTTCCGCTCCGGATCGACTGGGATTGGGGCAACGACGCTGTGGGTATTCGCTGGACCCACGCACGGCGAGGCGGTGGGTCTCTGGACTTGCGCGCCAACTTCAGCCGGTACGGGACGGGGCTGACATTCCCCGACTTTGCGGATACTGAGCTCGACAGCCGTATCCAGCAGGCTCAGCTCCGCGCGGACCTGGACATGCGCCCGAACTCGAGTTGGGCGGTCCAGGTCGGAACGAGCCTGGAGAAGCTTTCCTACGCGAACAGTTTCTCGGCGGGCGGGACGGACTTCTCGCGCGCGCAGGGCGATGGATTGCTCCTCGGCGCGTACGCGCAGACACGCTGGTCGCTTCCCCGAAAGTGGCTGGTGGAGCTCGGGGTGCGTGCCGACGGCTACAGCCCCGATCCCGGTGACCGCGTGGCTGAGATCTCACCCCGTCTCGCCGTGAAGCGATTCCTAGGCGGGGGAGACGTGGCCATCAAGCTTGCCGGCGGCCGCTACACTCAGTTTCTCCATTCGCTTCGCGACGAGGAGCTTCCGCTCGGTCTCGACATTTGGGTGCTCGCTGGAGAGCGGGCACCCCATACGGTCTCAGACCAGATCCAGCTCGGGCTCGAGGGATATCGGGGCGTCGATTGGTTCTGGTCCGTCGAGGGATATCTGCGCTCCTTCGACGGCGTCGTGACCTTCAACCCCGCCGACAACCCCAACGACGATCTCGACGATATTCTCACCGGAGAGGGGTTTTCATACGGCGCTGATCTCATGATTCGTAAGGAGACCGGTGAGGTGAAGGGCTGGATTGCCGTCTCCTATCTCAAGGCTGTCCGCACTTTTCCCGATGCGCTGTCCCCCCTCCAACCCAGGCCTGAAGTACGCTTTCCTCCGATCTTCGATCGGAGGATCGATCTCGACTTCGTCCTGACCTACCCGGGACCCTGGGGGTGGCAGGGAGGGCTGCGGTGGAACTTCGGCACGGGCATCCCCTATACGCGGGCGCTCGGATCGTACGTGCACTACACACCCCGGTACGTCGAGGGTGGTGGACTCCAATGGACGGGCTCTGAGGACCACGGAGCTGAAGAGGGTGGCTACGGGGTCGTGCTGGGGCCCCGAAATTCCTCACGCTACCCGGTGTACCATCGCCTCGACGTGAGTTTTCGGCGGTCCTTCGACAAGTCGTGGGGGGCGCTGACCCCGTACGTGAACCTCGTGAACGTCTACAACCAGCGGAACGTGCTCTTCTACTTTTACGAGTACGAGCAGAGCCCTCCGGTCCGGTCCGGGATCTCTATGTTCCCGGTGTTGCCGACGGTCGGTCTGGAGATCTCGTTTTGATACGCGCGTACCTTTGCCCGAGCGCGCGACATGCGATGTCCGGAGTCCTGGTGATGGCGACCCTCGCCGGGTGCGAACTCGAGCAGGTTACGGTGATCGAGGTCGAGGATGTCGTGATCGCTGAGGTCTACGTGAGCCTCGCTGCGGACCCTGTGGACCACGAGCTCCGAGCATTTCTTCACCGTACACTCGGATCACCAGGCGGAAATGTGGAAGCCTTGGCGAACGCCTCGATTACGGTCACACGGTCAGACGGAGTCTCGTTCACGCTGGTCAACAACCCAATCGACGAATGTGTCGAGTCGGCTCCGGAGGGTGATCTGGGCGCTTGCTTTCTCGCCAATCCCGTCGAGACGACGATGCTCGGCCCGGGGGATCTGCTCGAGGTGCAGATCGATCTCGTCGAGGGAGGGAGGATCGTCGGGGCGACGCGCGTCCCCGGCGCTTTTGAGCTCGACCGTGTGCCCTCAGTATGTCGCCTGGAACCGAACACGCTTCTTCCAGTGCGATGGTCTCGCGCCGTGGGTGCGTGGGCGTACGTGAACGAGACCTCGATCCGGGGCCTCCGCGACGCGCTGGCGCCGGAAGACATATCCGTCGAGGACGACCCGCTTTACTTGCTCGGCATCTCCGTGTCCGACACGGACACGACGATCGTCTTCCCGTCGGAGTTCGGGGTCTTCAACCGATTCGAGTTGGACCCGGCTCTCGCGGTGCGTCTGCAAGAGGGCCTGCCTGCCGGCGCGAGAGCCGAGATCACCATCACCGCCGTGGACCAGAACTACGTGAACTGGGCCCGGGGTGGGAATTTCAATCCGTCTGGCCAAGTTCGCGTTCCAAGCCTTCACGGAGACGGGACCGGCGTCTTCGGATCGACGGTCGTGCGTCGGTTCAACGCGATCAGCACGAACACGGTCGCATCCGGGCTGCAGGACTGCCGGCCGCCGGGAACCTAGTGCTACACAGCACTGGTGCTGAGAGACTACCCTTCGTCCGGCACGACGTAGATGTGGCGTGCGAGCCCATCGTGCACCGATCGGATCTCCGGTTCTTCACGCCCCAACGATATCTCCACGGAACCGCTTCTTTCCGCGCCGGCTCGGACCAGAATCCGTGCGCCCGGCACGAGCCCTTCCGCGGCCATCGACCGAAGGTCGTCCGGATGCCCGTTCCGGACCGCGTGAATGCGTAACCGATCTCCCGGGCCTGCGTCGGCGAGCGTGGCGAGGGTCTCGGCCTCGATGTCTCCGCCCCTAGTGGGGATCGGTGCCCCGTGCGGATCGTGACTCGGGAACCCGAGCGCGCGGGCCATCTCTTCGATGAGTCGCTCGGATGCGGTATGCTCGAGTCTCTCAGCCTCATCGTGTACGTCGTCCCAAGCGTAGCCGAGCCGCTCGCATAGATAGGTCTCCAGAATGCGGTGGCGGCGCAGCACGCCGAGCGCCTCCCGCTTTCCCGGTTCTGTGAGGCGAACCCCCTTGTAGGGGACATGTTCGAGAAGTCCTGACTCGTCCAACCGTTTGACCATGCCCGTAACGGACGCCGGTTGGATGTCGAGCGCTTCGGCGATCGCGGATGTGGACGCCGGGTCGCCACCGTCTGAAAGCTGGTATATGGCCTTCAGGTAGTCTTCGACGGATCGGGAGAGCTCTCGTGATGCCATGCTTGAAGGTAATTCGACGGCGGCAGATCGTCGACCCAAAAGGGTGTCGTGACCGCTGAGATGCACTATCATTCCCTTCCGGACGTGGATAGGATTCAGAGTTCAGCCGCCTGATGGTTTTGGCGATTCAGGTACTCTGGATGGACCGTCAATGCGGATCTGAATGAGCGAACAGGATGAGGGAAAACCGTTTCACGCCAA
>JADFLD010000058.1 GCA_022564535.1 Gemmatimonadota bacterium | reverse complement strand
CATCCGGTCGAGGGTTTGAAAGCCGCCCCTCTGGTCGCGCTTCACCTAGCGTTTGCCTGGATGTGCGTGTCTCCTCTGGGGGCACAGAACCCGCTGCTGCCGGACTCCACGGTGATCGTACCCGGTCCGCACTATGAGGCCGGTGGGCTTTATCGAGCCTTCATGGGCGCGGGGTACCGCGACCTTTGGACCACCGGAATCAAGGTCCCGATCGCGGACCTCTCCACGCTCGCAGGTGGCCTGACGCCCGTCAGGGTAGGCGGGGGGATGACCACGAGTACGCTGCACCTTCAGGGGCAGAACGGACGGCGCTACGTATTCCGCTCCGTGGACAAGGTTCCGGCCGACCTCATCCAGGAATTCGAAGGTACGCCGATCGAAGCGATCATCCGCGATCAGATGAGCTCGTTCCATCCCTCGGGTGCCGTGATCGTCGCGAGTCTTCTGGACGCCTTCGACATCCTGCATCCCAGTCCGCTCCTGGTCGTCGTGCCCGACGACCCCCGGCTCGGAGCCTTCAGGGAAGAGTTCGCCCACATGCTCGTGCTCTTCGAAGAGCGCCCCGACGACGTGGAGGGACGACCGGGATTCGCGGGATCGAGCCGGATCGTGCAGACGGGACGACTCTTCGAGATCCTCGAGGAAGAGCCCGGCAATCGCATCGCCATGCGAGAACTGCTGACGTCTCGGCTCGTCGACTTGCTCGTTGGGGACCGCGATCGCAGCACGAACAACCTGCTGTGGGCCCAGTTCGATGACGGGGAGAGTGGATTCGTCTGGCGCCCCGTTCCGCGGGATCGAGACCAGGCGTTCGTACAGCTCGACGGTTATCTCAAGGGACTCGCGCGCCACTACGAGCCACGGTTGGTATTCTTCGGCGGAGAGTATCCTTCGGTGTGGGGCCTGACTCGAAACGCGTGGGACATCGACCGGAACTTTCTGGTCGGCGTGAGTCGTTCGGAGTGGCTCGACGTCGTAGCCGAAGTGAAGCGGCGCCTTACAGACGAGGTCATCGACCGCGCCGTGCGGGAGATGCCGGCGGAGCATTACGTCATCGCAGGTGAGGACATGGCGCGTGCGCTCCGCGAGCGTCGCGACAACCTCGACGCGGCAGCCGAAGAGTTCTACGACATCGTCTTCAATTTTGCAGACATCCACGCCTCCGATGGGGACGAGTGGAGCACGGTCGAGCGCCTCGACGACGGAGCCGTGCGCGTTACGGTAGGCCAGGGAGGAGGTAGGGAGGACACCGGGCGAGTGACCTTCCAGAGGACGTTCGCGCCGAGTGAAACCTCCGAGATCCGCCTCTACATGCACGGGGGCCAGGATCGGGTGGTCATCACCGGGTCGGGTCCCGCTCCGATCAAGATTCGGGTGGTGGGAGGCGCGGGTCTGGACGAGCTCGTCGACTCCTCGTCGGCAGGTAGCGCGAACCATTTCTACGACGGTGGAGATGGCACCCGCGTCATCTTGGGATCGGACACTCACTTCCACAGGCGACGAGCACCGCGGCCGTATTCGTGGCACGACGGCGCTCGGACGCTGGACTGGGGAACGGGCTGGCTACCCGAGCCCCGCGTGAGTTATGACGAGGATCGGGGCCTGGTGCTGATCGCCGGGCTGACGGCTGACATCCGCGGGTTCATGAAGGACCCCTACGCGACCAAGATCAGGATTCGTGCGGGGTGGTCCTTCGGCAGGTCCCGGCCCATTCTCGACTATCGGCACTATCTGAGGGATGCCTTCGGTAGAGCCGACTTGAGACTCCAGGCCAGATGGTCGGGCATTGAGATCATCGACTTCTACGGTTATGGAAACGAGACGCAACCCGCGGGGGGCATCGGCTTCCACCGTGTGGACCACCGGCAGGTCGTCGTCTCTGCGCTCATGAGTCTGGGTAACGGAGCTCGGCGCCACTTGAGCTTCGGCCCGATCTTCAAGTACATGGCGACCGATACCACCACCGCGGAGACCGTGTTGGGCGTGTCGAAGCCCTATGGCTCAGGTGGTTTCGGGCAGCTGGGGATCCAGGCCGCTTTCGAGTTGGACACACGCGATGCTGCGGGGATTCCGACGGAGGGCTACTGGCTGGACGGAGGCGGGAGCTTCTTCCCCGAAATGCTGGCGGTGGATCGCGGAGCCTTCGGTGAGATCCATGGATGGGCCGCTTTCTTTCTCTCCCCGGCCTCCGGCAACCCGACGTTGGCGGTCAGGGCCGGCGGGAAGAAATTGTGGGGCACGTATCCTTTCGCTGACGCGGCGTTCATCGGCGGGCCGACGACCGTCCGGGGACTGAACTCGGATCGATACGCCGGGGATGCGTCACTGTTTGGTAACGCCGAGATTAGGGTCCATGTCGCGCGGCTTATGCTTGTGCTCCCGACCGATTTCGGACTCTTCGCACTGGCAGACGGGGGGAGGGTATTTCGGGCCGGAGAGTCGTCCACCCGTTGGCACGGGGGTTATGGGGGCGGCGTCTGGTTCGCCCCGCTCCGTCGTACCAGCACCGTGCGGTTCTCAATCGCTCGCAGTGAGGGTCGGACCGCATTCTACATCGGGATGGGCTTGGCATTCTAGAACGAGAATCGGACCGCTCGGAGTTCCGTCGGTGGCCATAACGGCCTCACCGGACCAGATTGACCTTCAATGATCGTTCCCTCTTCCGGGGAGGAAGCCATGAAGCTCGCGGAGATCCTTCGAAACAAGGGCCATGAAGTCATCACGATCACGGAGTCGGAAAGCGTTCTCGACGCCGCCCGATTGCTTGTGGAAAAGAACATCGGTGGCTTGGTCGTGATGGACGGCGCGCGTACCTTGGGCATCCTGACGGAACGCGATATATTGCGGCTCACTGCGCGAGCGCCCGGAGAGCTCGGCTCAACCGAGGTGGGTACCGTAATGACGCGAGCCGTGATCACCGCACAGCCCGAGGATGAGCTAACCGATCTGATGGACTTGATGACCGAGAACCGGATTCGGCATCTGCCGGTGATGGAGGGCGATCGACTCGCGGGGATCGTTTCGATCGGCGACCTCCTCAACGCGTGTCGAATCGTGGCGGAGGATGAGAACTCCCAGCTTCGCCAGTATATCCACGGGGCCGGCTGAGCGCGTGCTCTTCCGGCGGAACGATAGCCACTGTAAAGGTCGACTTTAGGCCGAGAGGAATACGACATGCTTTTGTTCGAGATCGTGATGGTTTCGATGGGCGCGATTCGGGCGAACGCGCTGCGCTCCGTGTTGACGACGCTGGGTATCGTCATCGGAATTGCCGCTGTCATTACGATGGTCGCGCTCGGCGAAGGCGCGCAGCGTCGGGTCGAGGATCAGATCAACAGACTGGGTACGACGGTCCTGACCATCCGGCCGGGACAGCAGATGATGCATGGCGTGTCCCGTGGCGATACCCAGTTGTCGATCAAGGACGCGGAGGCGCTCAGGGCGTCTTCCAATGGCCTGCTGACCGTGTCTCCGGAGCAGCAGTCCCGGCTGCAGGTCACTTACCTCCGCTGGAATTCTCGCAACCAGTTGATGGGCGTCTGGCCGGAGTACTTCGACATCTACAACCACACGCTGAGCGTCGGGCGATTCTTCAACCAGGGCGAGATCCAAGGGCGCCGCCGTGTGGCGGTTCTGGGCTACAGCGTTCCCGAAGCTCTCGGGGATACCCCGCCCGAAGTTCTCGTCGGTCAAACGATCCAGATTCGCGGGATTCCCTTCGAGGTGATCGGTGTGCTCGACGAGAAGGGTGACGCGGCCTGGATTCGTCCGGACGATCAGATCTTCGTTCCGCAGTCGACCGCGCAGTACCGGGTCATGGGGGGGCGGGATCGGCTGAACGCGATCTACGCGGCGACGGCCACGACGGGCGAGCTGGACCTCGCGTATGGTATGATCGATCGGGTCATGCGCCGTGAGCACCGGATTCGACCCGGAGAGGACGCGGACTTCAATATCGGGAACTCGGCCGACTTGCTTGCGACGTTCAACGAGACGAACCAGACGTTCACGCTTCTGCTCGCGGGGATCGCCGGCGTGAGTCTTCTCGTGGGCGGCATCGGCATCATGAACATCATGCTGGTGTCCGTCACGGAGCGGACGCGTGAGATCGGCATCAGGAAGGCATTGGGGGCCACGCGCCGTGCGATCATGACGCAGTTCCTGGTCGAGGCGCTCGTACTGTGCATTTTGGGTGGCGTCTTGGGGGTGGCCGTGGGATATGGAGCGGCGGACCTCATGACCCGGGTCGCCGGATGGGACACGGCGATCGCACCGGCCGCCGGCGGGTCCGCGCTCGCCTTTTCGGCTGCGGTCGGCTTGTTTTTCGGAGTCTGGCCGGCACGGCGAGCCGCCATGCTCGACCCGATCGACGCGCTGGGGTACGAATAGGGGCTGCGCGGGGCCGTTGGAGCGTTCCCGAACGCGCGGGTCGGGTCGTCACGTACATCTGGGTGCTCGCGATCCTGGTCGTGGGCGTGCAGTGGCTTCGGGACCCGGCGTCCTTCAGCCAGGAGTCGATGGCCGAACTCATGCAACTGTGGGGAGCGTGGGCGTTCGCGGGCTTCGTCGCCGTGTCCGTGGTCCGGGGACTCTTCCTCATTCCCAGCACTCCGGTGATTCTCGCGGGCGGGATGCTTTTCCCCGGGTCGCCGGCCGCCGTGTTCCTGGTTTCGATCGTGGGCGTCGTCTTGTCGGCTTCGGTGATCTACTCCATGCCGGGCCTGGGGCGGTATGACGAGCTTCTGGAGCGGAAGTACCCGGAGAAGATCGTCCGCGTACGAGCTCACCTCGTAAAACCCTATTCGTTCTGGTTCGTGGCCGGGTGGTCCTTCTTCCCGCTCGTTCCGACCGACGTGATCTGCTATGTGGCGGGGCTCGTGCAGATGTCCTACCGGCGCATGATGCTCGCGCTGCTCCTCGGGGAGGTGCCCCTGGTCCTCAGCTACGTCCTTCTCACGCAGGGCGTACGGGGACTCCTGGGCTAGCGCTAGCCCGAGCCTCCGCCTTCCTCATTCTCGACATCCACCACGTTGTCGTCCTTGTGGCGGTCGATGAGCTTGTATCTGGGGTCGATTCCCGCTCGTAGCGGCAACTCGGTCACCCAAACCTCGATCTGCTGTTCACCCGAAAGAATGCGGTGCTTTTCGAGGTACAGCGTCACCTCGTCGCCATTTTCGTCTTCGCCGAAGACGCCGATGTCGATGAAGTCGTTTACGGGGATCTCGCTCTCGTTGCCGAGCGAATCCGCTCGGAACTTGATCGACTCGATATCGATGCGGACCCGATACGATCCGTCCCCGTTCTTGGTCGACGTGGCCCCCGTGGCCCGGTTCTCGTAGAGCGTGATCGTCTCGAACATGTCCTCGATCACGTACTGAAGGGAGTCGGGCGTGACGGCCTTCAGGTGCTCGAGCAGCGCCAGGGAGTTCGGGTAGGGTGGGCCCTGATACCTCGCCTCATCGAGGAAGCTGGCGAGCGCCCGGTTCACGGCATCCTCACCGATGTAGTCCTTGAGCGCGTACATCACCACCGACCCCTTCCGGTAGTGGATGTAGGGTTGGTTTTCGTTGAGGATGAGGGGCAGCTCCTTCTTGGTCTCGAAGCTGCGACCTTCGAGATACTGGTCCATCTCGTACTCCAGGAACCGTTTCATCTTCTCGGCTCCGTACTCGTGCTCCATGACCATGAGCGCCGAGTACTGCGACAGCGTCTCGGAGAGAACCGTCGCTCCTTGCACCCGACCACCGATCACCTGGTGCGCCCACCACTGATGCGCGACCTCGTGGGCCGTCACGTAGAACGGGTAGTCGATGTCGTCATCGTTGTCGTCCACATCGGCGATGAAGCCGATCGCTTCGGAGTACGGGATCGTGTTGGGGAACGACTGCGCGAACGCCGAGTAGCGAGGGAACTCGAGAATGCGCAGCTGCCGGTGCTGGTAAGGCCCCCAATGCTCGGAGTAGTAGTCCAACGACTTCTTCACCGCACTTATCATGCGATGGATATTGTACTCGTGGCCTGGGTGGTAGTAGACAGAGATATCGACGTCGTTCCACCGGTCCGTGGCGACGTCCCACTCGGCTGAAAGGAACGAGTAGAAGTTGAGGATCGGGTCGCCCATTTCGTACCGGAAATAGCGACGACCGTCCTCGACCCACTCTTCCACCAGGTAGCCCGGAGCGATCGCGATCTGGCTCTCGACGGTGCTGACCGTCGCCTTGAAGTCGATCCAGTCGGCGTCGAGCGAGATGTAGTTGTCCATGAGCGCCACAGAGTCGTCGACCGCAGGCAGGCGGTCACGGGGCTCGAGACCGTGTTTCCTGCGCGTATTGTCGTTGCTGAGCTCAGCGTTCGGAGAGTAGCCGAGGCTCGGGATCAGCGATGAGTTGATAAACGTCCCGTTCCCGACGACTCCGAGCCTGACGGAGTTGCTGAAACCGTCGACGGTTCGGGCGAGGTCGAAGGTGAGTGTCGTGGTATCCCCGGGTTCGAAGGGCGAGTCGAACGCATAGATCCGGTACGCGAGCGCCTCGTCGTTGAGAAGGAGCTCGGCGGGGCGACCGAAGACGAGCTCTCTCACCTCTACCGATGGCGCGAGGCTCACGTGCACGGAGTCGATCGGACCGTCGGTCTTGTTGGTGAGCGTGAGGACGCCGCGTAGGTCTGCGTCGCGCTCGTCCGGGTAGAGATCCACTTCGATGTCGACGGCCACGATGCGTGGCTTCGGCATGTGCTCGTACGGTTTGTACAGCCGCTCATACCGCGCCCGCAACTCTTCGGATTCGATGCCGGTCCGGTACTCGTTCAGCACATTAGTGTTGTAGAAAATGAACCCGCCTGTCGTCATCGTCAGCGCCAATCCGAGCGCCGAACCGCCCAGGACTGCGCGTGAAACACGCCCCTTCGCCAAACGGAGCCGGAACCGATGCCCAGACTCGACGCCTCGGATCCAGAACAGGTTTGACGCCAGCGCGAAGAGCAACGCGACGCCCCCCCAGTAGAGCTTGAACCAGAAGAACGGCCCGAGGTATGGGCCGAAGCGGTTCATGTCGGAGTACCTGTGGCCGACGTCCGAGCCGTACCGATAAAGGTTGTGCTCGAGGCCGAGCTGACCCATGAAGAGCGTGAACACGAAGAGGCCGATGATGATCATGTGGCCCATGTGCTTGTGGTCCACGAGCGTGTGCACGAGCAGGGCCATGACGCAAAGCAGGACGTAGTCGATCCAGCGCAGGCCGAACAGCGTTTGCAGGTAGAGCCCGAGCTCGAACTTGAAGTAGCCTTGGAACGCCTGGGTTGCGATGCCCGCGAACATGACGACCGCCAGCAGGATGGCGACGGTCAGCGTAAGCGCCGCGAGCTTCGATACGAAGGGTATCCACGTCCGCATGGGCATCGAGTCGTACATCTGGTCTGCCTTGAGATCTCGCTCCTCCCAAACGAGCTCACCCGAGTAAAAGGCGATGAGCACGAGGACGAAGAGCGAGAAGCTCCCCTCCAGCACCTCCAGCGTCGCGTAGGTGACGGGGAAGGTCGATGTCCCATACAGCTCGCCGACCAGCGGGGCACTGAAGCCGAGGAAGAGCAGGCCTGCTCCCACGATTGCGTAGAAGTACACGTTGCGCGCGATCGAGATGAACGCCTGGCGCGTCATCGATGTGAACTGGAGGACGACCGCCATTCCGGTGAACGAGCGTGCGGCCGTGGGAATTTCGATACGGTGGCCTCGGGTCCTAGGCGGAGAATCCACGAGCGTGGGGACGGATTTTCGGCGTCGCGGCAGCGACGGCCCCAGATGCGAGAATCGAAAGATCTTGTAACAGAGGGCGAAGATCGCGGCCCCGATCGCCAGCCAGAGCAGCCGGTTGTACAGAAGTGCCCCACCCACCGGCGCCAGCAGCGAGTTCTTCTCGGCCACGGTCCAGTACTTCGTGAGCATCGAGAACGCCTGTCCTCCGAATGGATCGATGAGACTCGCAGCCAGCTCGTTCTCCATGTCGGAGATGAGTTGCCCCGCGACCATATATCCGAT
The DNA here is from genome assembly GCA_022564535.1 of Gemmatimonadota bacterium. The sequence continues at coordinate 305 of JADFLD010000058.1, read as the reverse complement.
GAGCAGGACCGCGCCGCCCACGTAGTTGGGCAGCATCCGCCGGGTCACGAGCGCGAGTGCGAAGAAGAGCGCGCCGGTGAAGAGAAGGTTCGGCAGAACGAAGAAGGCGAACGGGTGCAGGAAGTACATCGCTTGGTTCGGGCCGAGCCGTTCCGCGTCCAGGAAGGGAAGTATCGTGCCAAACCAGATGCCGAGCGGGATGCTCGTGAAGACGAGAGCATTCGTGAGGAGCCCACCCAATACGCGCCCACCGAGAAACGCGCGTTTCGAAATTGGCTGTGTGAAGAAGAGAGGGTAGGCGCCGG
>JADFLD010000057.1 GCA_022564535.1 Gemmatimonadota bacterium | reverse complement strand
TGGGACTTGGAGATGTTGAGACGGGCGGGCGAGGGTGGCCGAATGGCTCAGCTCGTCCAGGCAGACAGCGGGAGGCGGACCGTCAGTCGTCGAACGCGTCCGGCAGCGACTGGTCGAACACGAAGGGCACCGACGCGAAGCGTTGGTCGGGATGGGCTCGGCCTCGGTGGGATCGAAGGCCGAGGTCTGGTCGAGGAGCGTGCACAGTTTTCAAACTGAGCCAAAAACTGTATCGACAGCCACGGACGCTGACCGACGCAACTGACGCAGAAATCCAGTGTTTCCAACGCTGGCCGACGCCCACCGACGCCAGTCAGGGGCTTGTAAGGCAGGTGCTCTAACCAAGCTGAGCTAAGCGCCCTTCGTCGCGATGTGGGCCGAGAAGACCTGAGCGACGGGGGAAAACATAGTCTGACGCATCGCACCCCGGAATCCATCGGGCTCAAAATGCTTGTCGCCCCCGATGTAATCGCACGGTGAGGCACCGGTATACGTACTCGCCCGAATCGACACCCCGATTCGAACCCACCGTGAGACCCTGATGGCTTCCAGTTCCACTGCGCCCGTAGGCCCGCGGCCTCAGCGAAACACGGAATCACCCCCTCGTGCCATGCGGCCGCGGGGGCCTGCGAGCGTGGCTTGCCTGATCATCACAATTCTCGCCACCATATCCTGCGGGAGCGACTCCCTGGCGGGCGTGGTGGACGTGGTTACGACATGGCGGGACGTCGACGTACTCGGCTCGGATCGTCGCTACCGCCTCCACGTACCCGACGGTGCGGGAGGCGCAGGCGGAAGTCCGTTGCTCCTCGTCTTCCACGGCGCCACTCAGGGCGCGGCCGGGATCGAGCTGATGAGTTGGCTGTATCCCGCCGCCGAGTCGGCGGGGATGATCCTCGCGTTCCCCGACGCGGCCGGCGACTACTGGAACACGCCCAACAGTCCACCGGGGTTCTGGGACATCCCCGACGTCCAGTTCATCGATGCCGTGATCGACGATGTCGACGCGCTCCACACGGTTGATCGGGACCGCATCTACGCGACCGGCTTCTCCAATGGTGCCATATTCGCGGAGGTGCTGGCCTGCCTCCGCGGCAACACGATCGCGAGCGTCGCGGTCGTAGGCGCAGGCATGTCCGCGGAGATTTCCCAGTCGTGTCCGTGGGAACGTCCGATGCCGACGATCGTCTTCTTTGGGGATGCTGACCCGCAGTTCTTCTGGGACGATGGGTTCGCTTCGGGGGTGGGAATGTTGGGTGGCGCGGGGACGGGGGCGTGGCTGGCGTCTACCAACCACTGCGCACCCGAACCGACCGTGATCGACGTTTCCGGCGAGGTGGAGGGAGAGGACGAAACCTCCGTACAACTGTGGCGCTACGAAGGCTGTGCGAACCAGGCGGACGTCGACATGTACCGGATCGTGGGCGGTGGTCACACATGGCCGGGATCACCGCTGAACGTCACCGCGAACCTCGGCAGGAAGACCCGTCGCATCAACGCGAGCCGAACGATGGTCGACTTCTTTCTCGCCCATACACTCCAGGGAGTAGGACCTTGATGGATCGGGCGATGAGGACCATCCGTCGGGTCTGCGTAGGCGTCACGGTCGTGATTGTACTCCTCGTCGGACACCCCGGGCCGGCAGTGACGCAAACGCTGTACGCCACCCCGGAGGCGGGCTGGTCCGAGTTTCGTGGCATTACGCTCGGCGCTCGGATCGGCGCAGAGCTGATGGGCGGCTTGGACGTCGTCGGCCACGGACTGGTCTCGTTCCCCGACGTGGACGGAGTCGCCGATCCCGGCGTGTCGGTGGACAGGAGCGCGTGGCAGGTGAGCGGCAACCTTTTGTACGTCTTCGACCGTAGCCGCGCCGTGGCTCCGTACGTCGGAGTGGGGATCCGGTACGCTCAGACACGACTCAGCGTCGTCGTAGATGGACTCCGGGCGAGCCGAGCGAGAGGGGGGACCGACGCTAATCTGCTGGGCGGACTTCTGTTCAAGGAACTACCCGGCCTTTCCTTCCTCGAGTTCAGGGGCGGGCGTGGCCCTTGGTTGTTCACCGGTGGTGGACGATGGGCGATCGGCGGCTGACGCCGAAACGTGAGACGGTTTCTTCAATCCTGAACGCGAACCCGACCTATTTCGCACGCCCCCGGATGTAGCCATCTTCCCCACGGCGGTACCAGAAGAAAATGTCTGGGTTCGAGCCCCCCCACCGAGGCATGCGCTCTCCACCGTGATAATCCGTGATTAGACTCGCCCGGAAAATTCGTACCTCGGGCACGATCATGCCGAGCTCCAAGTTTCTCATCGACCGGCTCCTTCGGCCGATCGACTTTTCCACCGCATCCTCGATCGTCGAGCTCGGGATAGGGAACGGTTGCATCACCCGCGCGCTCCTCAAGCGAATGTCATCAGACTGCCGCCTGACCTGCGTCGAGGTCGAAAAAGAGTTCGTTGAGGCCTGTTCCGGAATCGAGGACGATCGCCTCACCGTGCACCATGCTTGCGCGACCGACTTGAAGAGCGTCCTGAACGATGCCGGCACCGCCGAAGTCGACTACATCGTGTCGAGCGTGCCTTTGAGCATTCTGGACGACCGCCTCGCGGACGAAATCCTGGCAGTCGCGCACGCCAGCCTGCGTCCCGGAGGCAAGTTCCTGCAGTATCAGTACAGCCTGACGTATCTGCGCAAGCTGACCGAACGCTACAGCGACGTTCGACTGGGATTCACGCTCCGCAACATCCCGCCGGCATTCGTCTACGAATGCATGACGTAACGCTAGCAGCGCCCGCGATTCTCTAGGACCTCTTCGCCACGAGCTCGATCTCGACGCGCGCGCCCATCGGGAGCGCGGCGACCCCGACGGTGGTCCGTGCGGGCGGAGGATGATCGAAGCGCGTGGCGTAGGCGTCGTTCATTTCCGCGAAATCGTTCATGTCGGTCAGGTACACATTGACCTTCACGACGTCGGCGGACGTCAGTCCACCATCGGCCAGGACCGCAAAGAGATTTTCGAAGCACTGCAGCGTCTGGTCGCCAACCCCGCCAGCGTGAAGCTGTCCCGTGGCCGGATCGATCGGCGTCTGTCCTGAACAGAACACGTGGGTGCCGTCGTCGATCGCGTGGGAGTACGGTCCGATCGCCGCGGCTGTGGAACTGGAGAGTGGCTTGCGACGCATCTAGCGAATGATCGCCATGGGCAACAGGACGACATAGCCCAGCACGAGCAGCAACGGCGCCGCCGTAATCGAGCCCTGAGCGAGCAACCAGTACCCGAAGGTGAGCGACAGGACACCACCAGCCCCCAGCATGGCGTTCACCTTGGTGAACTTGAGCGCGGCTGGAGCAGGGGTCTTGCGGGGTCTCTTGGCCATGGTAGGATGCTAGACAGGGTCGGCGGACCGGTCAATCGGTCCGGTAGTCTTTCAACTCCTTCTTGGTGATGCCCAGCAGCTTTGCGGCCGCCGCTTCGTCGCCACCGCAGCGATCGAGCACGAGGGCAACGTGTCGAGCGATCACCGAAGAGAGCGCCAGATCCGTGGCCGCACGCGCCACCGTGCCTTCCAGCATGAGGTGGTCCGCTCCGATCACCGTACCCCGAGCGACGATCGCCGCGCGCATGAGCGCGTTCTCGAGCTCGCGAACATTGCCCGGCCAACTGTAGGCCCGGAGGCAGGCGACAGCGTCATCGGAGATGCGACGCACGTCGCGTTGGGTCTCCTCCCGGATTCGGCCGAGAAGCGCGACCGCGACGAGCTCGATGTCACCGGGGCGCTCTCGAAGAGGCGGGACCTCGATCTGGACCACCTTGAGACGAAAGTACAGATCCTCGCGAAAACGACCCCTCTCGATGAGTTCCTCAATGGGCTGATGCGTGGCCGCGATGACCCGAGCTTCCGTCGTGCGCGGCTGCTCTCCGCCCACCGGGTAGAAGCGTCGCTCCTGCAGCACGCGGAGCAACTTCGTTTGGAAGTTCGGACTCGTGTCCCCGATCTCATCGAGAAAGATCGTCCCCTCGCCCGCCAGCTCGAAGTACCCTTTGCGCGAATTTATTGCACCGGTGAACGCCCCCTTCACATGCCCGAACAGCTCGGACTCGAGTAGCGTGTCCGTCAGCGCGGTACAGTTCACGGCGATGAAAGGTTCGGTCGAGTGGATGGAGTTCTCGTGGATTCCGCGTGCGATGACCTCCTTACCGGTGCCTGTCTCACCACGAATGAGCACGGTCGCCCGGTTCGCAGCCAGCACGCCGATGGTCTTGTAGATATCGATCATCCGTGGGTCGCGCCCGACCAGACGGCTCCGAGGCAGCGCGGCGACAGCCTCCGGCGTATCCGACGCCTCCCCTAGCTCCCGCTCTCGGAAGCATCGATCTGCGAGCGCCTGGATCGCCTTGGGGTCGACCGGCTTCACCAGGAAGTCGAACGCACCCCACTTCATCGCGGTGACCGCCGTCTGCATGTCGTCGTGGGCGGTCATGACGACGACTTCGACACCCTCCATCGTCGCACGGACCTTCTGGAGCAGCTCCAGACCGTCCATCCCGGACATACGGACATCCGTCACGATCAGGCCCGGGTCGAACGCCTTGACCCGCGACAGCGCCTTCTCCGCGCTATCGGCGGTCTCCACTTCGTACCCCGCATGCGTCAGGCGTGTCTCGAGGACTTCGAGACCGTCGGTGTCGTCGTCGACGACCAGAATGCGTGGCTTCGATTGATCCGTCATGGTGGTTCTCCTACCCCCGTGGGCGGCTCGACGGGTCCTTCCGCTCCGGTCGCCACACGCCAGTAGGCGGGATCGTCCGGAATCTCGCTTGCCCGTAGACGCGCAAGCTTCTCGCGATTGTGGACCTGGCGACCTCTGACCATGAGAAGCAAGACCAGTGCCAGCAGCATCCAGAAGAGTCCAGAATGACTCAGCACGAAGAGCCATCCGTAGCGATCGCGCACGTGTCGTTTCCAGTCCTCTTCGAACTGTCCGCGCGTGACGCCGAAGGTCTCGCGGAACGCAGCGTCGAAGGAGCGCTGTGCGCGCCAGCGCTCGAGAAAGATCGCGAGCCCTCGTTCCCCTCCCTCCTCGAGCAGGTATGTGACGGCGCTGGCCGCCAACAGATACGCGGTCCTCGCCTGCTCTCTATCGGTCGGCCAGCGGAGCGCCAGCGAATCCATCGGGGGCGCGCGCCCCAGCGCGAGCAGCACCCGCAGACGCCACGCCCCGGCCACGTCGAATCCGCCAGAAGCCCATTGCGCGTACCCTTCGTCGAACCAACGTGGAGCACGAAGATCGCCCAGGTAGGCGTGAAGTCCGAGGTGCGCCCATTCGTGGCGCAAGGTGCGTAGTCCCTCGCCGTCGACGACGCGAACGCCCTCTCCCGTCGGCATGACGAGCATGTTTTCAGTCGGAATCGCAACCCCCGCCCTCCACTCGGGCACAACGCCCCCGGTCAGCTCGTCGAACGCAACGGAGGAGTGTGCGAGGAACACCTCCACGCCAATAGGCAAGCCTTCCGGCAGACCCGGAAGCGGGGGCTGGGCATCCAGGAGCTCCAGCACGCGCTCGGCCACCCGTGCGTCCGCCGAAGTGAAGTGAACCCGCGCACGAGATCCGCGGAGCGTCGCATACGCCTGACCGTCGAGGAAGTCGGGCGCTTGGGCCCGCAGCGGGCATGCGATAAACACAGCGAGCCCCAGCATGACCTCGAGGGATAGGAGAATCCTCACGGCGGACTACTCGCTGGCGAGCATCTCCAGGTTCGCCTGGACGGCTTCGTTCAAAGGGTTCAGGTCGAGCGCGCGCCGCCACAAGAGGAGCGCGACGTCACGGTCGTTACTCTTGTAGGCCATGGTCCCGAGCCGCAGATACACGTCGTCCCCCAGGCGCGGCTGGAGTTTCACCGCCTTCTCGTACTGAGCGCGCGCGCCCTCGTGATCGCCGTGGGCATACGCCTGATCGCCCAGATTCTTGTGCGCCTGCGGCGCCGGCGGATCGGACTGCGTCGCGCGCTTGTAGAGCGCCGCGGCCGCATCGACCTCGCCTCGCCGCTCGAGGACGGCACCGGTGTTCACCAGAATCGGGCCGGAGTCGGCGTAGTGACCGAGGCCCTCACGGCCGACGGACACGGCGTAGTCGAGATCTCCGCCGACTGCGGACGCGAGTACCGTGTACGCGTAATACGCTGGAACTGGCGTCTTCAACCCGGGCGAGGTCCGGTACTGACGCAATGCCTCGAGTGCGTTCGTCGTATCACGACGCTTCATGTGGATGATCGCACGCGCCAGATGCACGTCGGGATCGGTCGGTTTCGAGATCAACGCCTCGTCCAGAACGCCGAGCGCCTCGTCAAAGCGGCCGAGCCATTCGAGTGTCAGCGCCGTGTTGCGTTGCACGGCGTAGTTGTTCCCGGCCCCAGGCGGCATGGACCCGAAGTGACCGAGCGCCTCCTCGAGGCGACCCCGCCGAAAAGCGATCAGCCCCATCATGAAGTTGGCCCGAGCCTGTTTGGGCTCCATTCCGAGCGCCAACTCGAACTCCCGCCCCGCGTCCTCCATCATCCCCGACCGGTAGAAGGCGATCCCCACGTTGAGGTGCTGCTGAAGCGCCTCGTCGCCTCCGGTCTCCTCCTCGGTGCTACGCTCTCCGGCGCGTGACACGAACCCGGCTTGGATCAGGCCGTACAAAGCCTTTCCCGTGTCGAACTCGACGAGGCCCGCCTCGACCATGATTTCACCGACCGTGCGTACGCCGTCGATGAACGGAATCACCTTCTTCTGATGCCTGGTGAGATCGACGTCCTCCTCCGAGTCGTCCGGATGTTTGTCGAGCTGGAAGACTATGTCGAAGGAGGGGATCTTCTTTTCGACCTGGCTCCACTCGTCGACGCGGCGTGCGCCTTCCATCAGCAGGGCTTCTGCCGAAATGCTTACGAGGAAGAGGTCTTCCTCGTCGGGCGACTGGTCCGTATCGAAGTGGAACGAGCCCTGCGTCCACGCGAAGAGATGGTAGACCGCCTCCTCGATCTGCGTCCGGATGTACTTGTGGAGGTCTTGCTCGCTCAGCGCCTCTATCTCCACGAGGATCTCCCCGAGCCGCTTGCCCTTTTGCTCGGCCTGCTGCTTGGTCGCTCGGGAAAGGTCCTTCCGGGTGATGACGTGGTTGCGGACGAGCAATTCGCCGAGACGGTCGCGTCGGTTCAACACCGAAGCGTAGATCACCCGTCCCTTCTTGAAGTACACGTACCCGAAGTTCGACCGGTCGGTGATGCTCAGGCAGCCGGTCTTCTGGCCCATGGCGAGAAGTTGGCAGATGTCGGCCAGGCTGACGTCTTGCAGCGCGCCTTCGATCGCCACTAGTCGAGCTCCTCGATGAGGAGTTCATCCAATCGAGGCCAGTGGATGACCACATTCTCAGGTCCGGGGAACCATACGCCGCCCTTCTTGCCAGGATCGACGGCCACGAGTAGGGGCTGCGTGTCGGTGGCAGAGTCGCCTGCGCCCCCGTCCGACTCTTCGAGTGCCGGCACGAAAATTCTATCGTCGGACGCAACCCCGTCGTCCGGCTCAAACAGTTCGAATGCGCCGACGTCCCCGCTCGACAGCTCGAGAACGAGGCCACCCTCGAAGCGGGACCGAAGACGCTCGTCGATGTCCTGGATGGCAGACGGCGGACAGTCCGCGACGAACATCATACGCGCACCACGGCGGCGAAGAGCCTCAAAGAGATGAAAGAACTCATCCTGGGCGCGCTCGGTCTCAACGAGCTCCTGAATTCCGTGGATCAGCAGAAGGTCGACGGTCCACCATCGTTCTCGCCAGGCACCCGCGACCCCTCCACTGAGCGCCCGGATGAAGTCGGAAGCGAAAATCGATACCGAACCAACAGCCGTGCGGAGCTCGGGATAGGACTCCTGATACGTCCGGCCGACCGCGCCGAGGATCGTCTTGGCCACAGCCTCGTCGGAGGACCACATGAAGAGCGGGTTATACTCGGGCTTCTCGCTGCCGATGAGTTGGGCCGCGGCCTTCACCGCGATGACCTCGAACCCGACCAGGTCGTGCAGTTGAGGACCGTCGCCCAGTTGGTAAAACGGTCTCTGCCGCTCGCGGACCGAAGTCAGGAGCGCCTCGGCCTCCTCCAAACGGTCCGGATCTTCGAGAACACCCTGCGCCGCCTCAGGCCAAGGATTACCGAGACGTTGGAGCTCGTTGTCGATTTCGTGCAGGCGCTGGATGTCGGCCTTGAACGAGTCGAGAACCCGCTCCCAATTCTTCGGCTTCGAGCCTTCCAGGAGGGCGTCCAGCCTCAACGTGCTGAGGCCCTGACGATCCGCAGATTCGATCGCCTC
>JADFLD010000056.1 GCA_022564535.1 Gemmatimonadota bacterium | reverse complement strand
CGCCGTGCCGAAGTCGGGCAGCTCCTTCTGGGCTGCACTGAACGCCAACGAATCGGGCTCGTCCACGTTTTCTTGTGCCTCGGGCTCCTGGAGTGTGAAGGGCTCGAAATCCGGCGCGGCTTCCTCTGCCTCTTCCGGCTCGGACGGAGCGAGCATCGCCTGCTCGGACACGGGCGAAGCGTCCTCGGACGGGTCGTCCTCCAACGGCTCGAGCTCGAGCGTCGCAAGTTGCTCTCGCACCTTCGCGGCTTCTACCGCTTCCCCCTCTTCGTCCAGCGCCCGGACCAACGACCGCAGTGCGTCCACATTCTCGGGATCGAGATCGAGCGCCCGCCGAGCCGCAATCTCGGCCTCCGTGAAGAGACCCTGCTCCACGTACAGCCGGGCCGCGACGACGTGCCCCGGCGCAAAGTCTGGATGCCGGTCCATGCCGTCCCCGAGCAGCTCGAGGGCCTGCTTGGCATCGCCGGCTCGTCGATACGCGTCGGCGAGCGGAGCAAAGCCGCGGCCGTCCGGGTCACGGTCGGACCAGAACAAAGAACGTAGTGTGCGGATTTCCCCTTCGAGCGATTCGTTCACGGCAACTCCGAAAACGGGACAGGACAGTGGATTCGTAAGGGGCTACCAGGCCGCCCGAAGATACGGAGTCCTTGGAAATAGTGTCAACGAAAGGGGAACCGCCGGGCGTGTTCAACGTATCGGAATACGGCCGTCCGGGCAGTGGCGCTCCGTTGAGAGCGGGTCGGCGAGCCGTTATCCTATTGGTCCCTTTTCCAGAACTTTTCAACCCATGCGTGGGTCGTAGGAGAGACGCCGTCTATGATGCGTCAAATGCGGGACGCGACGAAGCCCATCATGATCGTGGTAGCGTTCGCGTTCATCGGTCTCATGGTGTTCACGTGGGGCATGGACATTACGGGGCAGAGTTCGGGTGGACTCGGCGAAATCGGCCGCGTGAACGGGGAGTCGGTCACCTACGACGCCTACATGGCGGCATACCGGAATCTCTATGACCAGGTCCAGCGATCCCAGGAGCAGCCGGTAACGTCTCAGCAGGACAAAGAGATCGAAGACGCCGCGTTCGACGAGGTCGTCAATCAGCTTCTCGTCGCCCAAGAGCTGCGCCGGAGGGGCATAAGGGTCACCGATCAGGAGATCATCCAGGCCGCCCAGCTGAGCCCCCCCGCCGATCTTCGGCCTCAGTTCACGTCGGAGGAGACGGGCCAGTTCGACATCATCGCGTATCAGACTTTCCTCGCCTCGCTCCCGCCCGACCAGCTCATGCTGCTGGAGGCGTATTACAGGGATGTCATACCGCGCGGAAAGCTGATGCGGCAGGTCTCCAGTGGGATCTTCCTCTCGGACGCTGAACTCTGGCAGCTTTTCCGTGATCAGAACGAGCAGGTCGAGGTCCGCTTTGTGGCGCTGGATCCGGCCACGCGATACGAGGACAGCGATTTCGAGATCTCGGACGCGGACACAGAGGCGTATTTTGAGACCCACCAAGAGGAATTCACGGTACCGGCGCGCGCTTCGGTGAAGGTCGTGGTGCTCGGCAAGACGCCTACGGCGGCGGATTCTATCGCTGCTGGTGAGACCGCCGTGGCGGTGCGCCAAGAGATCCTCGACGGCGCCGACTTCGCCGAAGTCGCCGAGAGGGAGTCTGCGGATGAAGGCTCGGCCGCGCTCGGCGGAGACCTCGGCGTCTTCCCCAAGGAGTTCATGATCGGCCCCTTCGACAGCACTGTCTTTGCGGCTCCGCTCAATACGGTCCTCGAGCCAGTGCGTACCGCCTTCGGCTACCACATCATCGAGGTACTCGAGCGCTGGGGTGTCGACAGCGCGCAGGCGCGCCATGTGTTGATCCCCTTCGAGCGCACCGACGATAGCGAGATCGCGTTGCTGATGTTGGCCGACTCGCTCGAGGACATGGGCGAGGTGATGCCGCTGGAGGAGGCGGCCGCCATCGCCGGCCTCGAGATTACTACCGTGGACCTCGCCGAGAACTTCCCCTTCGTGGGGGGGGCTGGGCAGATCTCCGAAGGAGCGGACTGGGCGTTCCTGGAAGGCGAGCCGGGAGATGTAAGCCCGGTATTTGAGACCGAGCAGGCCTTCTACACCCTCGAGCTCATCAGCACCACTCCCGAAGGCGTGCTTCCACTGGAGGACGCCCGAGCCGCGATCGAGTCGACACTCCGCTTCGATCGCAAGATGGACCAGGCGACCTTGGACGGTCAGGCCATGTTGGACCGCATCGCTGCTGGAGAAGATTTCACCCAGGTCGCGGAAGACCTGGGCCTCCAGATACAGGAGCCCACTCCGTTCACACGCAATCAGTTCGTGCCCCGGCTCGGACGGCAGAATGCGGCCATCGGAGCTTCGTTCGGACTCCGGCCCAGCCAGATCAGTGAGGTCGTCAGGACGCCCGCCAACGCGTTCATCATCGAACAGGTGAGCTATGCCGAGGCGGACTCAGCTGCGTGGCTTGGACAAACCATCCAACAGCGACGAACGCAGGCGACGATTCAGCAACAGGCGCGCCTCCAGGTGTGGGTCGCCGCGCTGCGGGCGGCCGCGCGCATCGTCGACCGCCGCGCCGAAGTCTTCGCTCCGCAGGACGAGAGCCTCGTCCAGTTCCCGACGGTATTCTAGATAGAGCCACTCCAGGCACAACAAAAGGAAAGGGGGCCGGGCCGCATCGCGGCTCGGCCCCTTTCGCGATCCTGGCGGGCTCACTCCTGGTCGCTCAGGCTCCGCGGCTCGCCGTCATCGTCTCCATCTTTTTCCACTTCCTCCTCGTCCTCCTCGTCCTCCGCCGCAGGCGTGGGAGGAGGGGACGACCTGTGAATCTGGCGGTCAGGAGCTTTGAACTCATGCTCGATCTCGCGCACCGAGCTCTTGAACTCCCGGATACCCTTCCCGAGGGCCGATCCGATCTCCGGAAGCTTCTTGGCTCCGAATAGCAACAAGATCACCAGGAAGATGAAAATCATCTCCCACATTCCGAATCCGCCTACCATCTCTCAAGTCCTCCAGAGGGTTCGTGGCCCACGTTGTTCGCTCATACAACTGCTTCGCCGTTCTCCTACGATCCTACATCCAGGAGCGCCCGATCAGCGCGACGATCGAGATCCCCACCAACGTCAACACGTTCAGGGTAACAGAGATTGGGCCCAAACTGACCGGCACTAGAAAGTCCCTCGCTGCGCTCTCCGGGAGGAACAACTCAGAAAGCTTCGTGAGCAGCCCCCCAAGGGTAAGGCCCAACACCATAGTCCACGTGAGACGGATGAGGCTCCGTCGTCGAGTGTCAACGAGCATACACGGTTCTCATCGCCTGCGGTCCACCGCGTAGGCCACGGCATCGTGTAGAGCAACCACCGCGGGGCTCTCCGGGAGGCCCGTCAGCGACGCTCGGGCGAGATCGGCATAGTCGTTGGCCCGGTCCCTGGCGTACTCGAGTCCACCCCTGTCCGTGACGATTCCGATGATTTGCCCGATCTCGTCGTCAGAGGGAGCTGCGCACGTGAACAACGTTCGAATCTCACGTTCCTCCGCCTCGGTGGCGCTCGCCAAGGCGCCCACGAGCGGTAGGGTGACCTTGTGTTCCCGAAGATCTTGTCCGGTAGGCTTCCCGGTGACGGCTTCGGAACCGGTGTAGTCCAGCAAGTCGTCCGCGATCTGGAACGCCATCCCGAGATTGTGGCCGAAGCGCGCCAACTGCTCCCTGTACGCGGCACCACCGGAGAGCGAGCCCATTTCGCAGGAAGCCGACATGAGTGACGCAGTCTTGGCGGCGATGAGCCGGTAGTAATCCCGCTCCGTGAAGTCGAGCGCGTCGAACGAGGTGAGTTGCCGCATCTCCCCAACCGACATTTCGTTGGCGGCCCCAGCCAACACCACGAGCGCTTCCAGGTGGCCGAGTTGCGCGAGTTCCGTGACCGCTCGGGAATACAGATAGTCGCCCATGATGATGGCGACCTGATGCGTCCAAAGGGCGTTCACGGTCGGCATGCCACGACGCAGCACGGAGTGGTCGACCGCGTCGTCGTGAACCAGCGTCGCGAGATGCACGAGCTCTACGACGGCGGCGAGGATACGGGCATCATCATGGGGCTCCCCGTCCACGCGACTCGAAAGCAGGAGAAGCGTGGGTCGGAACAGCTTCCCTTGGAGCAAGAGGAGGTGCTCGTTGACCTCTTCGATCATGTCGAAATCAGAGAGCACGATTCGACGAAGCTCCGTGCCGACTTGGTCCAACTCGGATCGCACGGATGCCTGGATCGAGGTGAGGGTTGATGCGCCCCCCTGAACTGCTTGACCTACACTGGAATCGATCGTGGGCAGCATGCGATGCTCAACGTAGATCGCGAAGCCGGTCGGTCACGTCGGCGAAGTTGATGTCAAGCGAGAAAACCTTCTCGTAGAGCTCCACGGCCCTCTCCGACCTGCCCAGGTCCTGATGCGCTCGTGCGAGGTAGTAGTAGATGCCCAACAATTCGTCCTCGACCTCGTACTTGACCTGGAGAGCCCGCTCGAGTGAGTTCACGGTGGCCTCGGGCTGACCCATCTCCATGAACGTGACGCCCAACATCTCGTGCGTGGGCAGGTGGTTTGGCGCGGCACGAAGCGCAAGCTGAAATTCGCTGATCGCCTCGTCGAACAAACCCATCTCTTTGTACGCCGTGCCCAGATCGTGATGAGCCTGAACGTCGTCGCTGTCGAGGCTCTCGGAGACCTTGTCCTTGAACTGCGAGAGCATCTTGGCGAAATCCGCCGCTTCATCTCCCGACGGCTCCTCGTAAGCGACCGTGAATCGCGTCGACTTCTCTTCATCGTCGTCGTCGCCGAGGATCATCGCGCCCAGGTCAATGTAGTCCTCGCTCGCCGCAACCTCGCGTACAGGTTGCGAGCTCGCACCATCCACGAGTGCGGCAGCGGCGGCTTCGTTCCCAGGATCGGCCTCGCGGATCCCCACGGAGCCATCTCCGCGCCTGCGTTGGTCATCGCGATTCCGATCAGGCCTTCGTCGGCCGCGTGTTTCGCGTGGTAGCCGGCGGTGCCGAAGTGGTTGCTGTGTTGGACCGCGACCATGGCGATGCCTGAATCGCGTGCCTTGTCGATCGCTTTGGCCATGGCTCTATGCGCCGAGACGTAGCCGAGACCCTTTGCCGCGTCGAGAAGCGCCGTGGAAGTGCGTTCGGTGACCCACGTCATCGGCGCGTCCCCCACGAGCCCACCACTCCGGAATCGACGTGCGTAGCGTGGCAGCTTCTCCAGCCCCTGGCCCTGGCCCGGGTGCCACCACAACGCGGCCGTTACGATGCCGTCGGCGTTGATGCGGGCCTCCTCCGCGTTCGCCCCGAGGCCCAGGAAGAAGGCTTCGAGGAACTCGCGCGTCGAAGCTTCCGTGACGCGAACGGTCTCTAGTTCGTCGGTGAGGTCGTACATGGAGTCAGCGGCTACCCGTCGAAAGTCCAGCTGTGGGAATGCGGCTGGATGAGCTCCACCGTCATCCCCGGGAGTTGATCTGGATACACGAAAGCTTCAAACCCGTCTTTCGCGTCGAAGATGGTGTCCTCGAAGAACGGGATTCCGTTCGCCCGGAGTCGGGCGACGTCGTGCTCTACGTCTCGACTCCGCAACGCGATGTGGTCGAGCCCTTCGCCGCGGCTGGTCAGGAAGCGGTTCGTGCGAGACCCGGAATCCCAGTTCTGGACCAGGTGCAGCCAGGTCTGATTCGGGAACAGGACGCGCGCGTCGAGCTGTTTGCCTTTGCCCTGATCGTCGCGGAAGTCCTGCGACTTCAGGCCGAAAAAACGCTCGAACTTGCCACAGGCGTTCTCCAGGTCCTCGACGACGAGCCCTATGTGCTGCATGCGCTTGAGCCCCATGGTGGCGCTGATCGGCTGACCGACCTCCTCTGGTGGGTAGTACCAGCTCCGGTCGTGCGACTGAATCAACTCGATGGTCAGGCCGGGGAGCTGGTCCGGCAAGACGAACGCCTCGTACCCGTCGTTCGCGTCGAGAATCCGGTCCTCCCAGATGGGCACGCCGATCTCCCTCAGATGCGCGACATCGGCCTCGATGTCGTCGGTTTCCAGCGCGATGTGCTCGAGTCCCTCGCCCTTCTCCTCGAGAAACTGATAGACGCGGGATTCGGGATTCCAGTTCTGCACCAGATGGAGCCAGCACTCGTTTCCGAGAAGGATGCGGGCATCGAGCTGAAAGCCGCGCCCCTGGTCGTCGCGGTAGTCTCGAGCCTTCAGGCCGAGCGTCCGCTCGAACTGCGCGCAAGCCTCTTTGAGATCCCGCACCACGATCCCCATGTGCTGGAGGCGTAGAATCGCCATGTCAGTCGCAGACCCGTGTCGTGGTGAAGCCGCCGGCGCGGTCGACCCACGGGGACACACCATGGGCGGGCGGCAAGGTAGGCTACCGTAACATCAACGCAACCGTGGGGTTGAGGGTCTGCGTCATGATGTCCATCGACCCCCCATCACCTCGATCCTGATACCGAATGCTGTCATCACGGCGAGCTGCGACATTTCTCCAGGCCCTGATCGCCCTTTCACTCCTCGCCTTCACGCCGACCGTCGGGCGGGCGCAGGAGGGGCCACGGATCGCGACGGCTGTGGCGGTGTCCGTTGCCCCGGATATCGACGGGATGCTCGACGACGCTGCGTGGCAGACTGCTCAGGTCCTCACCGGCTTCATTCAACGCGAGCCGATGGACGGGCAGCCCGCGTCGGAGCGCACCGAGGTTCGCATCCTCTACGATCGAGACGCGATCTACGTCGGTGTGTGGGCGTGGGATTCCCGTCCGGGCGAGATCGTGCCGGGCGAGGCGATCCGGGACTATGAGGTGACCGACGCGGACGCGGTCATCATGGTGTTCGACACTTACAACGACGAGCAGAACGGCTTCGTATTCGGAACGACGCCGGCGGGTATCGAATACGATGGCCAGGTGACTTCCGCGGGGAGCGGGGGAGGCTTCTTCCTCGGTGGCGGCTCGAACAGGAGCCGACGCTTTCAGTCGGGGGCCGGTGGCGGCTTCAACAAGAATTGGGATGGAAGCTGGGAAGTCACCACGTCCCGGGACGAGAGGGGGTGGTACGCCGAGTTCCGCATCCCCTTCAGCACCCTCCGATACGGTTCGGGCACCGCGACCTGGGGCTTCAATATCTCCCGTCGTATCCGACGCCTGAACGAGGAAGCGTTCTGGTCCACGGTGCCGCGTGAGTTCGGGCTGTATCGACTTGATTTCGCAGGTGACCTGGCGGGGCTCGAGCCGCCGTTTCGCCGGGCCGTGACGGCCACCCCTTATATGCTCGGTTCCACGATACGCGACTACGCTGCTGGAGCGGTAGAGTTCGACGCGAACGTGGACGTCGGTGGCGAAGCGAAGATTCAGGTTACGCAGGGCCTCACGCTCGACCTGACCGTCAATACGGACTTCGCCCAGGTCGAGGTCGACGACGCGCAGGTGAACCTCACCCGCTTCCCACTGCTCTTTCCGGAGAAACGATCGTTCTTCCTGGAGAATGCCGGCTTCTTCACGGTCGGTGGCGGAGGTGTGGATCTCTTCTTCAGTCGCAAAATTGGTATCGACAGCGGATCTCCGATCTCGATCAAGGGTGGAGGCAGGTTCTCGGGCCGGACCGCGGGCCTGAACGTCGGTCTGCTGCACATTCAGACCGACGGGGTCTCGGGCAGCGACCGCAATGCGTACTCGGTCGTTCGCATGGCGAAGGAGCTTCCGGGCCGCTCCCGGATCGGCGGGCTCTTCACCGACCGCCGCAGCAACCTTAACAGCGATGAGAACCAGACGTACGCCGTCGACGCGCAGGTCGGCCTGGGCGATCAGGTCACGCTGACTTCATACCTCGCGAAGACCCAAACACCGGGGATGGACGCGTCGGACATGGCGTGGGACGTGACCACCTCACTCGCGAGCCGTGACTGGCGCGCGAACGCCACCGTCCAGGCGATCGGAGAGAACTTCAACCCGGAAATCGGCTTCGTGCCGCGTCGGGGCCACCGCTACTACCAGCTCTTCGCCCTCTGGACGTACAGGCCGTCGGGGATCTTCCGTGAGTTGCGGCCCCACGCCTCGTATTTCACCTACCGAAACAGTGGCTCTGCGGCGGCTCCTGGCTTCGAGATCTCGTCTCGCTGGCACGTCGACAACCACTGGGAGTGGCCGTCGGGCATGGAGATGCACACCGGTGCCAACTACGTGACCGAAGGCCTCTACGAGGACTTCGACATTCCCGGAGTCGGTGTCACCGTTCCCCAAGGCATTTACAAGGGATGGGTAGGGGCGCTCGTCTACTTCACCGACCGGTCACGCCCGCTGTCGTTCAACTCCCGGTTCGATTGGGGGG
>JADFLD010000335.1 GCA_022564535.1 Gemmatimonadota bacterium | reverse complement strand
CGTGCCGGGGGTGCTGGTTCTCTGGGGACTCCTCATGGCCGGCGATGTGGTGGCGCAACCCGACGCTGGGTGGGACGACCTCGTATCGCTCGACACCGAGTTGGCCGCGCTGCGCGCACCGCAGCGGCAGGGCGGCGTACCTCAGTTCGGCGTCGACGCCATTACCGCTCGAGCCGATGCGACCGCCGACGTGCAGAGCCGGCTCCGGAACATCGACGCATCGAGCTGGTCGGTTGCGGGCAAGGTCGACTACCTGCTGGTGTGGGCGAGGGCCAACGGCATGGAGTTCGAGCATCGCGTCATTCGTCCCTGGCAAAAGGACGCCATCCTCTATCTCGATCAGGTTCGGCGGGTGCCGTACGTCGACCTCCCACTGAGAGGCCAGGAGGCGGTCCGATGGCGCGAGTCGTTGTCGGCTGTGCCAGAGATTCTCGCGCAGGCGGAAGTCAATCTCACCGAGCCGTCGGGGGAACTGGCCAGTCTCGCGATCTTCCATCTCGAGAACTTCGATGGAGTGGGGCAGGGTCAGCCGTATCGGGACGATCCTCCGGCGGGAACCATAGGGTGGTTCGAGGACCTCTGCAAGCGAGTAGCGGAGGCCCAACCGGAGGACACCGGCCTGTGCGTAGCGGCTCTCGACGGTGTCGGTGGGTACAGGGACTGGCTCTCGGCGGAGCGGCCCCGGATGTCCTCGTCGGCCGGAATCGGTACGGAAAGCCTCGAGTGGTACTTCCGTAACGTGCGTCTCTTGCCGTATGGGGTCGACGAGATCATAGCGCTGGGCGAGCGGGAGTTTCACCGCCTGCGCGCGGCGTACGAGATCACCCGGAACCGGAATCGTAATCTTCCCGAGCTCGAGTTGACCCGCTCACGTGAGCGACACGAGCAACGGACCGCGGATGCTGAGCGGAAGATCCGCGATCTGATTCTGGAGCAAGAGCTTCTGACCTTCCCCGCCGACATGCCGGAGCGGTTCGACACGGACACGTTCTGGAGCCCGCGCGCGCTCACTGACCGTCATTTTTGGGAGGAGCTGCAGTTCCGCAACGCGCTCAACAACCACATTCATGCTTCTATTCCCGGCCACCGCCTCGATGGCCTGCTGGCTCGCGCGGTCCGGAATCCGATCCGGCGTGGCTACGGCGACAGCTCACGCGCAGAGGGCTGGGCGACGTACATCGAAGAGATGTTCGTCTTGGCCGGAATCACGCGCGACGAGCCGAGGGCTGCCGAGCTCTTCTATATCGCTCTCTTGAAACGCGCGAGTCGGATCTACGCCGAGACGAGCATGCACGCGGGTGACTTCAGCCTGGACGAAGCGAACCGCTACCTCATCGACTACGTGCCCTACATGGAGGAGGACCTCGGCCGCTACGACCTCGAAGGCTACCTCCGGCGTCCGGGGTCGGGGAGTGGGTACATCATCGGCAAGATTCAGATCGAGCAGATGCTCTCCGAACGGGCGCTACAACTTGGCGGAGACTTCGACCTAGGAGCTTTTCACGACGACATCCTGTCGCGAGGCATGATTCCGCTGACGCTCATTCGTTGGGAGATGACGGGGGCGGACGACGAGGTGCGGGCGTTATGGAAGGAGGCGACTGGCGAGGAGTTGGAGCCGAGGTAGTACGTCGCGAAGGGTACCGTTGGTGCGTGTGGGACGGCTTGACGACACCACGACGACTCCTACCCGTCCGACCTCGCACATCGCTGATCGGTCGGCGACGCGACGAGCAGGAAGTGTAGATCCACATCGTTGGACACCTTGACGAGACCAGCCACGGACTCGGGTTCTATGCCGTAGTCCCGCTGCCGCACCCTCAGGACTCCTTCAAGACCGACGGTCCCGTCGTCCGCCCATTCGACCCGTATGGGCACCCTGACATCCCGAGTGATTCCGCGGAGCGTGAATCGACCGAGGGCGACCAGGCTGCTTTCGCTTTCGGAAGTGACAGAGTCGATCTCCAGCACGATTTCCGCGTACGCCTGTGCGTCGAGGTGTTCGACGTCCAGCATCTTGCGCTGGATCTCGAGCACGTCGTCCTCGCCTGGGCCGCCGCCGAGTCCGGCGAGTGTCCGGGCGGAGTCACTGTGGACAACGG
>JADFLD010000055.1 GCA_022564535.1 Gemmatimonadota bacterium | reverse complement strand
GAGGAGGGTCGGCGGGGTTCCCAGATCGAGCGGAATCGCATCCGCCGAAATCACCGCGGCGATCGGGCCCAGCTCATCGATATCTGCAGCAAGGACACCGTTCGTGAGATCGTACGTTCCACCGAATGTCACAACCGAGCCATCCTCGCGCAGTACCGCGATAGACATGCGGACCTCGGCCCCGACCTCCAACAGGTCGGAATCCACCGCAATCTCGACACGCGCCGGTATCAGGAGCGTCGTCCCGGCCGGCACGATAACGTCAAACGCCGACCCCGGAACCGGAATCCCCGCGTCCGACGGGAAGGGGGCACTAATCCGTGGCGTGACCTCCACCGAGATCGAGCTGGAGAGCGCCCCCGCGGGGAAGCTGAGGGAGAATGAGGGCGGCACGCTGATAATCCCGCCATTCGTGCCGATCGTAAGCGTGGCACCCTGCCCTTCCGCGAGCTCGAACGGAAGCGTCTGATCTGCCTGCTGACACCCCGCCACTAGGACGGAGAGCGCGACGATCAGGCCAAGGCGCTCAATGGGGCAATGTTTACGCATGATATGAAACTTGTGACCGGTTTGGACGACCTGGCAATGATCTTGTTCGGCCGCGGTTAACGCCCATGGCAAGGTATGGCAACGTTTTTCCCCGCCAGGGACGGATTGTCGCCCACCTACTGCTGCAACTCTCGGTCCAACTGCTCCCGAACCTCCCGCCGCCGCTCACCTTCGCGGGCTCTGCGCTCGTCCTCCGGATCGGACAGATCGAGGGGACGAACCGGGCAGGGTCGGTGATTCTCATCGATCGCCACAAACGTCAGCAGGCAGGTGTTCGTATGTCGTTTGTTGCCGGTGAGCAGATTCTCGGCGTCGACGCGCACGCCGATCTCCATGGAGGTGCGTCCGACGAAGTTCACGCGCGCGCTGCACGTCACGAGCTCGCCCGTGTAGATCGGCTCGTCGAAGGTCACCCGATCGATGTAGACGGTGACGGCAGGCAACCGCGAATGCCGCATCGCGGACACGGCCGCGGCCCGGTCGACCATGGAGAGGAGCTCACCCCCGAAGATGTGGCCGAGGTTGTTCACCTGATGCGGCATCATCAGCTCGGCGACGACCGCCACCGACTCGCTGGGCTTCTTCGGCGTCATGTCAGGTTCTTTCATGGTCGTCCGGTACACCCCCAGCGTAAAACGGGTTCGGTGGGCAGTTCCCCCGTACCCGTTTTCATGGCAAGAATATGAGCGGATCCACTCTGCGCGACCGTGATCGCATGGGTCGAGCGTGGCGCCTATCCCAACCGGAGTAGCCCCAAATGAGGAAGGACGCAGTAACGCTCGCAGCGATCGCGTTGATAGCCGCGACGGCCCCGACACCGGCAGTGGCGCAGGGCGACGCCGGCCCGATGGCCGCCGTCGAGCAAATATTCGAGGGCATGCGCACAGCCAATCCCGGCATGGTGCGCGAGGTCTTCGCGCCTGATGCCCGCTTCGCGGTCCTCGACAGGCGCAACGGACCGGCACGGCTAGCCGTTCAGGGCGTCGACGGATGGATCGCCGCCATCGGGGAGTCGGGCGGCCAGTGGAACGAGCAGATCTACGACGTGGTCGTACACGTCGACCGTGACATGGCATCGATTTGGGCGCCCTACACGTTCTACCTCGACGGGGGCCCACGGCACTGCGGAATCAACTCGATCGAACTGCTGCGCGGTGCGGACGGCTGGAGGGTTACTCAACTGTCCGACACCCGTCAGACGGAGGACTGCCCAGATCCGCTCGGCGGATAAGCGCTCTCTACACCTCCTCGAGAAACTCCTCGATGAGGCTGACGGTCTCGACAGCCGACAGTACGTCGATGTGGTCGTGGCCGGCGATCAGGTGGTACTCGATTCCAGCTGCCTCTGCGAGGCGATCCGCATGGTCTCTCGAAACCCTCTCGTCGTGCTCGGGCTGAATCATCAGGATCGGCAGGTCCAGCTCCCTAATCCGGCGAGCCGGCGTAAACGACCGAAAGCTGCTCCGCATCCTCCGCCAGAGAAAAGGCCGTAGCCCAACAACGATCAGCCGACCAGGATATCCCTTGTCGGTCAGAAACTCGGCGGTGATACGCATAATATCCGAAGGTGTGGCGATCAGCACGAGGCCGTCGATCGGAGCTCCTTCCGCCGCGGCGAGCACGCCCGCCGCTCCGCCGAGCGAATGCCCGATGAGCACGAGCTGACGATCGGGAAACCGCCTGGCTGCGTAGCGAGCAACCGCCATCAGGTCGTCACGGAAGTGGCGAATGGTCACATAGGGTACTCGCTCGTTTCTACCGTGGCCCCGAACGTCGAAGAGGAGCACGTCGTGTCCGACATCGGCGAGAGGTTCGGCCAGGCGGAGTACCGTTCCGTGGTTCGCGCCCCATCCGTGCGCCAGCAGGACCAGCGGTTCGAACGGCTGGGCCTGCGACGGACGCAACAGCCACGCCGAGAGATCACGGTCCCCCGAACGAATCGTGAGATCCTCGTATTCGATTCCGAGCTCGGGCACGGTACGGTCGACCGGAAGCGGCAGCGGCTTTACCACCTTGCCCGCGAGTCGGTCCAAGCCGAGCAGCATTCCCACCAAGGTCACCCCGATCGCCGCGAGCGCGACCCCGGTCAAGCGATCCGAACCTTGGCGAGCGCCCGCTTCACGTAGACAGGCACCATCGCGCGCCTCCAATCGGCATCGACGACGATGTTTTCCAGTGGATGACACTGCTTGTACGCGCGTGCCGCAAGTTCGTCCACGACGTCGTCGTCCAGAGTTCGGCCCTGGGCGACTTCACCCCATCCCGACAGAACCCGAGGACGGGAACCGAGCGCTGTCACCACCGCCTCTATGGAGAGGACGGTGCCGTCGGCCTCCATGTCGGCTGCGATCGCGACCGTGAGGAGGGGAAAGTCGATCGACTTTCGCTGACGCAACTTCGCATAGGCCTGCCGTCTCGCCGCGGACGAGAGCGGAATGCGGATCTCCGTGAGGATCTCTTCGGGTGTCCGCCGCGTGTTCACGATCCCATCGGCCACGAAGAAGTCGCGGATCGGCACCTCACGCTCACCCTCCGGGCCGACGAGCACCACGATCGCGTCGAGCGTCATGAGCACGGGCGGCGTGTCGGCGGAGTGCGCGGCCACGCACTTCTTTCCGACTCGGGTCACGTGACACACGTCGCCGTCCTTCTTGAGGCAGAAGCCCAGCGCCTCGCGCCAAAAAGCGGTCTGATTGTAGTAGGTGCACCGAGTATCGAGACAGACGTTGCCGCCGATCGTCCCTGCGTTACGCAGCTGAGGACCCGCCACGTGGGCCGCTGCCTCTGCGAGCGCTGGAAACCGCGACTGCACCAATTCATTCGTGGCGACGGCCGTGAGCGTCTCAACCGAGCCGATGCGCAAATGGCCGCCCTCCTCACGGATGCCCCCGAGGCCGGCGATCCCCTTCAGCGCGATCAGATGGGCGGGCTCGAACAAACGGTGCTTCATGTTGGGGATGAGGTCGGTGCCTCCGGCGATATACATCGACTCGCCGCCGTGTTCTCCCCTGAGCGCCACGGCTTCGACGATCGTCGAGGGGCGGTGATAGCGGAACGGGGGCAAGCGCAGCATATCAGCCCTCCAACGGACGCGCTACGATGATTCCGTTCTGTCCGTCGATGCGCTGAATGCGCTCCGCCAACGACACGGCGCTGATTTGCACCGCGTCTCCCACGAGCGGAGCGTGAAGAAGACGAAGCGTGCCATCCACCCACAGCGCCAATCCCGTATGGGCGACATCCAGTCCGTCGACTGTACTCGTGACCGCGATGATGTCCCCATTCAGAATCCGGTGGGCCACCGCGGCGATCTCGGATTGGGGGATGACGTACCTTCCGCTGGCGGTGAGACGCGCCTCGGTCACGCGAATCGCCTCGACGTTCGCAGGATCAGACAGCTGTCGGTACGCGTTGGCATGTGTGGACATGAAGTAGATCGGCGACAGATCCTCGATCCCGCCCAACTCCTGGGTGATGTCCAGCAGCAAGCGCTTGAGCTCGTTGTCCCCGATCCAGTCGCTGAAGTAGTGGAGGCGACTCGGGTATCCATCGATCCGGTTGTTCCGGTAGCGAAGGGCACGGAGTCCACGCTCGTACTCCCCTTCGATGCCGGCTCGATCGGCGAGCTGGCCTACAATGTCGGACTTCACGAATCGAGCGAGGGTGAAGACGTTCTCGACGAACGTCACACAATCGAGCCCCTGAAAGTTGATGACCAGCCGCTCCGGACCCTCGACCTCGAGTGTCCGTGGAACGTATGGGGTGCCGACGAACGAACGCCCGATCTCGGCCATCACCTCGCCAATCGAAAGTGTGTCGAGCCGTGCGTCGAGGGCCCACCGAACCGTCGAATCGAAAACCGCCCAGTCCTCGTCGGCCCACGATACGGTATGGCCCGGCGCACCGGACGGATCCACCGGCGATCGGTGCGGCTCGAAAGGTGACCAGCGCATGCCTGCCAGGACGAGAAACACGATCGCAATCGGTCCGACGAGAGCCCGGTACTCCTTCATCGGCCGGCTCGCTCCCCGAAAGTCGAGGCCTCTTTCGCGGCCTCGATCGCGCGCCATACGTTCGGCGGAGAAAAGGGAAGACGATCCATGCGGATGCCGATGGCGTCATAGATGCCGTTGGCAATCGCGGGGATCGAGGGGTGGAGGGGACCCTCCCCGGCCTCCTTCGCTCCATACGGTCCCTCCGGGTCGATGGACTCCACGATCAGCGACTCGAGCTCCGGTGTGTCGAGACTCGTCGGAATTCGGTAGTCGAGAAGTGAGGGCCCGTCGTGCAATCCGGCCCGACCGTGATCCGCGTCCTTGAAGACCTGCTCCTCCATGAGCGCCTCGCCAAAGCCCATGTAGGCCGAGCCCTCCATCTGGCCCTCGACGAGGACCGGGTTGAGCGCCCGACCGCAGTCATGGGCGACCCAGATTTTGCGTACGTCCACGATGCCGGTCTCGACGTCCACCTCCACTTCGGCGACGTGTGCAGTAAAGGAGTACGCCGGTGACGCACCGATCGTCCCACCGCGGTACTCTCCGTGCACATCCTTGGGCGTGTTGTACGAACCGGTCGATCCGAGCGCTCCGAACTCGGCCTCGGCGAGGTTGAAGGCCTCCTCGATTGGCATCTGTCTGGACGTGTCCGGCGCCCACATGGCGAGGCCACCCGCGAGCAGAACCTCTCCCGGCTTCACCTCCCAACTTTTTGACACCGCCCGTTGGACGAGCTTCTTCAATTTCGTCGCAGCGTCGATCGCGGCGTTGCCGAGCATGAACGTCACGCGACTCGAGTAGGCTCCGAGATCGACCGGGGTGAAGTCGGTGTCCCCGCGCATGACGCGCACCCAATCGAGCGGTACGCCGAGCTCTTCGGCCGCGATGTACGCGACCATGGAATCGCACCCTTGGCCGATTTCGCTCGCACCACTGAACACGGCGACCCGGCCGCTCCGATCGATCTGCATCTGAACGGCCGACTGCGGCATGTCGTTGGGATAGATGGGATAGTTCGTCCCAGAGATGTATGTCGAACCGGCGATCCCAAGGCCTCGCCCGAACGGCATCTTCCCGAACTTTTCCTTCCAGCCACTGGCCCGCTCGACGGACTCGAGGCACTCGAGGAATCCGTTCGACGTAATGCGAAGTTCGTTGATGGTGCGCGTGTTCTCGCCGATGAAGTTGCGACGCCGAAACTCGATCGGATCGAGGCGAAGCTTCTCCGCCAACTTGTCCATCTGGACCTCGAATGCGAAGCGCGGCTGTACCGAGCCGTGCCCGCGCTTCGGCCCGCACGCCGGCTTGTTCGTGTACACCCGAGTCGAGTCGAACCGGTAGGCAGGCAGCTCGTATGGCGCACAGAGCAGCTGGCCCGAGTAGTACGTGGTAACCAAGCCGAACGACGCGTAGGCGCCTCCATCGAGCAGAATCTTCGCGTCAACCGAGGTCAGCTTCCCTTCGCTGTCGGCACCGGTCCGGTACTTCATGTGGAACGGATGTCGGCCCCGGTGCGCGTAGAAAACCTCCTCACGGGTGTACAGGATCTTCACGGGACGACCGGTGACCATCGCCAGCTTCGCAACGCAAAACTCCAGGTCGAAGGGCTCGCTCTTGCCCCCGAACGCACCCCCGACGAGGGGTTGTAGAACCCTGACCTGGGCCTGCTCGACGCCGAGTACCCGCGACAATTCGCGGTGCAGATAGTGTGGGACCTGTGTCGCCGACCAAACCGTCAGCTTACCCACGCCGTCCCAATGACCGATGGCGCAATGCGGTTCGATCGCCGTGTGCGTCGAGCCTTCGAAGAAGTACTCACCTTCCACGACGACATCCGACCCGTCCATCATGGCGTCCACCTCGCCGAACTCGAGGTGGACCGTCTTCGTGATGTTGCCGTTCCAGCCCTCCTTGCGGGCGTCGTGGATGTACGGCGTGGATCCATCGGCCACCGCGGCCTCGTGCGCGTCGAAAAACGCCGGCAGCTCTTCGTACTCGACGTCGATCAGATCCAGCGCCCGAATCGCCGTGTCCTCATCGACGGCCGCCAACGCGGCGACGCCGTCCCCGATGTAGCGCACGCGATCGACGCACAGCGGGTACTCATCCGGGGTCCAGGGAATGATGCCGTACGTGGTCGGCATGTCTCGACCCGTGATAACGCCGTGCACGCCGTCGAGCGCCAAGGCGTGGCTGACGTCGATTGAAACGATGCGCGCATGCGGATGCGGACTCCGCAAGATCTTGGCATGCAGCATACCCGGGAGGGCGATGTCATCGGTATAGATGGCTCGCCCGGTGGACTTGTCCAATCCCTCGATCTTCCGCATCGGTGAACCGATTAACCACTGTTCGGACTTGCGGTTACGAGGCTTAGCCGTCATCTGTGGGCCCGGCACTGCCCCATGCCGCGTGCGGAGGTCGTGCCGCTCGACCTCCATCGTAAGTAGAGGTCTGACTGCAGGTTACCTAGACGGGCTCTCACTCCGGCACCCCGCTCACTGGGCGCTCAGAAAGCCGAAGTGCAGCGGCCTCGACGGCGTCGTAGATCTTGGTGTAGCCCGTACACCGACAAAGGTTTCCAGCCAGGGCCTCCTGAATCTCGAGACGGCTCGGAGCTGGGTTTCGGTCGAGCAGCGCTGCCGCCGAGCAGAGAATTCCCGGGGTGCAGAACCCGCATTGCGCGGCCCCGCTGAGGTCGAATTCGTCCTGAAGCGGGTGGGGGCCCTGGGGCGTGGCGAGACCCTCGACCGTCAACACGGCACGTCCCTCGGCCTCCCAAACGGGCATGAGGCACGAAAGCGTCGCCGTTCCGTCCACGATGACCGTGCAAGCACCACAGTCTCCCTTGTCGCAGCCCTGCTTCGAGCCGGTCAAACCGATCACGTAGCGAAGCGCTTCGAGGAGCGTGAAGTGCGTGGGGACGCCGACGTCGTAGCGGTCCCCGTTCACGGTCAGGTGAACGATTTCTGTGACTGTGGGCATTAGGTATACAAGGTCGCGGTTTTCGACGCGACTCCGCAACGCCGGGGAAACGGATGGTGTGGACAGGCCTTAATCTTGATGTATTTTTCTCATCGGTCGCGGCCCCGACGGCCACCCAAAATTTGATTGCTCCGCAGGAGGCACCCGGATGCCCTACCCCGAGATGATGATCGCACCGATGCGCGAAGACCTGGTGAAGGTCGGCTTTACTGAAATGAGAACGATCCAGGAAGTCGACGCGATGTTAGCCACGGAGAAGCGCACCACCTTGGTCGTCATAAACTCGGTTTGCGGGTGTGCCGCTGCAATGATGAGGCCCGCCGTCTACCTCTCGCTGCAGGGCGATCACAAGCCAGAGGTTCTCACAACCGTCTTCGCGGGGCAGGACCTCGAGGCGACGGATCGGACCCGGGAGTACATTACCGGCTTCCCACCATCCTCACCTTCTGTGGCGCTCTTCAAAGATGGAGAGCTGGCGTACTTCATGGATCGCCACCAGATCGAGGGGCGCCTTCCGGAGGACATCGCGGCCGACCTCCGCGCCGCTTACGAGGAACACTGCGAGGAACACTGCTAAGAATGCAGTTGCCCTGCCCGCATGAGCTACGAGGGCAATGCTCCTAACTGGCTCCGCTACAACGTTATAGGCCGACACCATTCAGCCGCACCATGCGTCCCGAATCCTCCTAGGGCACACATAGGGCACACGCCCTGCCCTGCTAGGCTGGCCGTCGGCTGATTGGTCGTTGGTGGCGTCATGGCGGGGAAGATAATGCGCTAGCCCTCAGCGGAAGCGGAGGCCCCGTTGGCAAGCTTGCACTCGGCATCCAGCACGAAGCCCACGGCCGAGATAATCCTCTCGAACTTCGCCACGTTCATCGTTCCGAT
>JADFLD010000054.1 GCA_022564535.1 Gemmatimonadota bacterium | reverse complement strand
TTGGCCGGGATGCCGGTCGAGGATCTGCCGTATGCGCCGGACGTGTGGGCTCGCATGCAGGCTGCGCTCCGCGAAAGCGCGGCTGCGGAAGGCCTGGACGTGGGGAAGCGCCCCAAGGTGTCGAATACGCACAGAGCATTGACCGCAGGCTCGTATGCACAAGCTGAAGAGCCCGAGCATTTTGCGAGATTCCATGAACGTATTTTCAAGGGCTACTTCGCCGAGGGTCAAGACCTCGGAGATCCCGCGGTCGTCACGCGACTGGCGATGGATTCAGGGATCGACGTGTCGCGTATGAACGCGGCTCTCGACGACGACCGGTACGAGTCCATCCTCGTCGAGACGAGTCGTGAGGCGCGGGTGATGGGTATTTCCGGGACGCCGACTTTCGTCTTCGACCGACGGTTCGCGACGTCTGGAGCCCAGCCGCCCGA
The DNA here is from genome assembly GCA_022564535.1 of Gemmatimonadota bacterium. Next base: position 8,017 of record JADFLD010000054.1, on the reverse strand, counting down.
GGTTCTGCTAAGGGCGTTCGACGAGGCACTGAGCCACGAGGCCACCTCGGATCACGAGACGGCCTCCCTTCCTGAGGAGAAGTGAGATGATGCCTGCGCGAGCCATGCTCGCCGCGGTAGGTGTTGTGGCGACTGTGGCGTTCATCGGGTGCGCGGGCGACGACGGAGCCGCGCCGTTCAACGATTCGATCACGGAGTCGGGGCTGTCGGCGGATCTCCACATCCTGTCGCACGACTCCATGGGAGGGCGCCTCGTCGGGTCGGCCGAGCTCGATCGGGCGTCGAACTGGATTCGCGATCGTTTCGCCGGGCTGGGGCTCGTGCCGGCGGGCGACAACGGCACGTACGATCAGCGCTTCGATCTCGTGTGGTTCAGCGAAGCGTCGGGCAACCGGCTCACCATTTCGGGAGCCGGCGGAGCGAGACTCGCCGGGAACGGTTGGACGCCGATGAACGTCAGCGCCACGGGCTCGGCGAGCGGAGACGTCGTGTTCGCCGGCTTCGGCATCGTAGAGCCCCGCCTCGACTATGACGACTATCAGGGCGGGAACGTGCGTGGCAAAGTGGTTCTGGTGATGGAGCGGGAGCCCGGAGTAGCGGACGAGACGAGTCCCTTCGACGGGGTCGTGAGCGCGGAGGCCTCCAGGAGCTGGAGGAAGGTGCTCGCAGCGCAGGAGCGAGGCGCCGTCGCGGTCCTCTTCGTTCGCGACGTGCACAACCGTTCCGACACCGACGACTGGGCCCGGGCTCACCAGGCGGCGTGGCCCGACGATCGTCGCCGGATCGAGCGCTTCACCCTCGGTGCTTGGGTCGAGCGCATCCGGATTCCGGCCGCGCAGATCTCGTTGGAGTTGGCGGACGCGCTCGTCGCCGGCTTGGGACAGGCTTTCGTGGACTTGGCCGTGACCGCGGAGGAGGCACCGAGTGGGCTCGGAGTCGTCGACCTCCCGGGTGCCCGCGCAACCCTCACGACGGCCGTGGACCGCCACGTCACGCCTGGACGCAACATCCTGGCCATGATCGAGGGTTCCGACCCGGAGCTACGAAACGAGGTCGTGATCATCGGGGCGCACCACGACCACAACGGTGCGGACGGCGAGGCGGTATTCAATGGTGCCGATGACGACGGGTCCGGAACGGTCGGGGTGCTGGCGGTGGCCGAAGCGTATGCACGAGCGGCTGAAGACGGGCGGCGCCCGCGGCGCAGCGTCATTTTCGCCATCTGGGACGCGGAGGAGCGGGGCCTGCTTGGGGCGTGGTACTACACTCTGCGCCCCCTCTTCCCGCTACCCCGTACCGCCGCGAACCTCAACCTCGACATGATCGGCCGGCATCAGGAGGTTCTACCCGACGGGGGACGCCGTTTCCGGGGTCTCGAGATCCAGTCGGCCGAGTCCAACTCGAACGCGATCAATATCCTCGGTTATAGTCGGACGCCGGACCTGGCCGCGAGCGTGGCTGCCGCCAACGAAGCCACGGGCCTTCTGCTCCGATTCCGCTACGACAACAACGAGTCGAATCTGCTTCGACGCTCGGATCACTGGCCGTTCCTGCAGAACGACGTGCCCGCCGTCTGGTTCCACACGGGGCTACACCCGGACTACCACACCCCGGACGACGTGCCGGAGCGAATCGAGTACGAGAAGATGACCCGGATCGTGCGGCTGGTGCACCAGACGAGTTGGGATGTGGCGAACGCCGATGGGAGGCCGGGGCTCGAAGGCATGGGGACGAAGCCGCGGTCGTAGGTGGAATCTACGTCGGGTCCCCGCACTCGGCTTCGGCTGCCGCGACGTTGCGCCGGACCTCCAGGACCGTGTCCGGGGTCACGGAAATCGAGTCGATGCCGCATTCCACCAGGAACTTCGGCACTTCGTCCGGATAGTCGGACGGAGCCTGCCCGCAGATCCCGATTTCGAGCCCGCGTGCGGTGAACGCGCTCACGGCTTGGGCGATCATCACCTTCACCGCCGGAGAACGGGCGTCCACCGATTGCTCGTAGTGCTCGAGGTCGTCACGCGAGACGGCGTAGACCGTCTGGACCAGGTCGTTCGACCCGATCGATCCACCGCTCAGCTGCATCTTGTCGATGAACTGATCGGCCAGGATGACGTTCGATGGCAGCTCGACCATGAGGAAGAGTGGCACGCCCGCCTGCGGAGACAGGCCGTGGTCGTCGAGCTTCTGCACCACGCGCTCGCCTTCCTCGGGCGTGCGGCAGAACGGCACCATCAGCTGGAGATTGTCGAGTCCGAGCGTCTGACGCACAATGCGTAGCGCGTCGCACTCCATCTCGAACGCGGCGGAAAAACGGGCGTCGACGTACCGGGACGCTCCGCGCCACGCGATCATCGGGTTTTCCTCTCGCGGCTCGAATATTCGACCTCCGAGGAGCTCTCGATACTCGTTCGACTTCAGGTCCGAGAGTCGAACCAGGACGGGACGCGGGTAGAACGCCGCGCAGATCAGGCCAACGCCACGCGCGACCTGGTCGACGAAGAATTGACGCCGATCCCCGTACCCGGGTGTGCGTCGCTCGATTGCGCCCAGGAGCGTGACGAGCGCGTGGGCGTCCTCCGCCTCGAGTTGCTCGCGAAACGGCTCGAGCTCCGGTGCCAGGGTGCCATCGGCCGCGAAGTCGCGCAGTTGATCGAAGTAGGCGAGCGCGAGGGGGTGGATGCCGACCTGTGCGGTGAGGATGAACTCGATGCGTGCGAGGCCGACGCCGTCGGAGGGGAGCATCGCGTCCTGCAGCGCCTTTCCGGGGAACCCGACGTTCAGCTTCACCCCCGTGCGTGTGTCCGGCACGTCGTCTGCGACGATGTCGAGCACCTCGAAGGGCTGAATGCCGTCGAAGACCAATCCCTCATCTCCCTCGGCGCACGTCCCGGTTACCATCATGAGGGGACGCAGGATCTTGGTCGCGTCGGTGCAGCCGACGATGGCCGGAATCCCGAACTCGCGGGCGACGATCGCGGCATGGGAGGTGCGACCGCCCTTTTCGGTCAGAATCAGGGAAGCGTCCTTCATGAGGGGTTCCCAATCCGGCGTCGTCAGCCCGGTCACGAGAACGTCCCCGGGGTCGAAGACGCGCTCCTCGACCGGGATGTCCTCGAGCTTCGTCCCCGCCGCCAACCGATTACGCAGTTGGCGCTTGCGGACGATGACCTCCTCGTAGCTACGATACACGCGGACGCGGCCTGCGCCGATTCGGCTGCCCACGGCGTGCCCGCGCAGCAGGATCTTGTCCGACGCCTCGAGGTCGGTGACGACGCGTGGATCCATGCGGAAGCGCTGGAACGTCGCGTTGGCCTCCTGGTTCGCGTGGACGGTCTCCGGTCGTGCTTGGACGATATGCAACTCGCCACTGTAGCCGTCCTTGGCCCACTCGATGTCCATGGGACGCCCGTAGTGGTCCTCGATGGTGAGCGCCATGCGGGCGAGCTCGAGCGCCTCTTCGCCCGTGAGCGACCACTGCCTTTGACGGCTCGCCTTCACGTCCACGCTCTCCGTCGTGGTGCCACCCTGTGACGTGTACACGAGCTTCTTATCCTTGGCGCCGAGCTGCCGATGCACGATCGCGGGACGGCCCTGCCGCACACCCTCCTTCCAGACCACGATGGTGTCGGGCGACACACTGCCCTGGACGACGAGCTCTCCGAGGCCATAGGCGGACGTGATGTGGATGACGTTCCGGTTGCCGGAGTCGGGGTCCAGGGTGAACAGGACGCCCGAAGTCGCGATATCGGACCGGACCATCTTCATGACGATGACGCCGAGGCGGCATTCCATCGGGTCCATTTCCTGCTGGAGCTGATACCCTATCGCACGCTCGGTGAAGGCGGAAGCACAGCACTTTCTCCAGGCGTCGAGGACGCCGTCCTCTCCGCGAACGTTCAGGTACGACTCGTACTGACCGGCGAAGGACGCCAGTTCGGAGTCCTCACACGTCGCCGAGGAGCGCACCGCGAGGTCCACGTCTCCCGCGTATTGATCGGAAAGCTGCCGGTACGAAGCGCGGAGAGACTGTTCGACGTCGCGGGGTACCGGCGTGGACAGGACGAGACCACGGGCCAGCTCGGCACGTTCATGGAGGTCGACCGGGTCGTCGGCGTCGACTTCGTCGAAGATGCTTTGCAGCGCTTGGCGCAGGGTCGAGGCGTCGAGCGCCTTGGACTTCAGGCGCCGGGCGTCTTCGCCGAGCTCGCCCAAATCGTCCGCGATCAAGTCCGCGTCGAGGAAGCGATCGTACGCGGTGGTCGTCGTTGCGAAGCCATTGGGGATGCGGACGCCTTTCCCGACCAGGGCTCCGAACATTTCACCCAGAGAGGCGGCCTTGCCGCCGACCGAGGGCACGTCGCCCGCGCTCAGGTCCTCGAACCAGCGCACGAGTGGCGCTACCGGGTCGAGATCCCGCTCCGGCGTATCCTGTTCTTCGGACGCGTCACCGGTTGTCGGGGAGGAGACTGTTTCGCCGTCTGCGGTCGCGGCCGAAGAGTGGGTCATGGAACGCTCCAAGGGGGCGATTTAGTAAGTATAGCGCCGGTTGACGCTCCACCCAATTACGCGTGGGGGGTTCGCCCACGACCGTCGGGGCTCGGAAAAGACACCGCCGATCGCGTGGCCGTGGACGACCCATGTCACGCATCAACACCCGATGGAAAGGCACGAACCGTGCCTGACGTGCGTGCGCCTGATTTTCGTGAATCTATGGGCCCTTGGGCAACCGCATTCCCGTATCCTCCGGAAACGCATTTCCGGGTGGAGGACCTTATTTCCGTGTGGCGTCCAGGTACTTGCGGATCCCTTCGTACTGGCCCTGTCCATCGAGTCCGGCCTCGTGGATCACCATGTCGCCGGCTCCACTACCGAGGTAGTGCCCCTTCATGAAGGGATACATCGTGTGCGCCCGGCCCAGATCGGAGACGATCCACCGATACATCGTCGGCAGCGTGAAGCCCGTAATACCCATCGCTTCGCGGGCGAGGTCGTCGTTGAAGACGCGGGCCCTCTCGTCGGCGGGAAGCAGGTCGAACAGCTCCGGGCTCGCCACGTAGATCACTTCGAGATTCACTCCGTCCTCGAGCAACCGCGGCAGGGCGTCCTGCACGAACGCGAGGGTAACGCCCGAGCCCTGAAGGACGACGGTCCCGTCGCGATCGCCTTCGGCCTCGCGCAGTCTGTACACACCGTTTGCGGCTGCGTGGGCGGGAGCCAGGCCCAGTCCGACACGGTCGAGGACCGGCTCACCCGGGCGCGTGACGAACGGCATGATGACCGCGACTTCCGCCCGGAAGGCGGCCGCGACGAGGGGCCAGATCTCCTGTGGCTCCCACGGCGTGAGCGTGACGGCCATCCCAGGCGCGTAGTTCTCGAGGTGTAGCTGCAGCGCCTGCGGATCCGCGTGTGTGGGTCCGTCCTCACCGGTCTTCATCCCGGCGTGCCCGCACAGGAGAATGAAGGGTGCGTAGCGCTCGGTCTTGATCGCTTGCTTCATCTGCTGGCTGATGGCATGCACGCGAGCCGGGATATGGCCGAGCGGGCTGATGAACGCTCCGTACGAAGCGCCCGCTCCGCAGTGCTGTCCGAAGCCTGACACGCCGCTCAGAACGCACGACAAGCCGTCTTCGCAGATGCCGCCCAACGTGAGCGTACGACTGCCCGGGTTGCTGACGTAGTGGAAGAATCCCGGGTCGAAGGAACTGGCTCCGGCGGAGATGGCGGTCGAGTCGAGAAGGTCGGCAGCGCCAAGCAGAATCGCCCCGTTCGACGCTACGTTCAGGTAGCCCAGGACGGCGCCGAGCTGCGTCCGCAGAGGGACCGTCGATCCGATTTCCAGGCGGATCGAGGGGGGCGTCGTCTCTGGGGTGGCGGCTTCGTAGATCTTATCGAGGTCCGGTGCGTTCGGCCGCGGCGCTCGCCCGCGCGCGTTGAGGCCGTCGCGTGCGATCTCGAGGCGGGCCGCCGCTTCGTCGCAGACATCCTTGGCCTGCGTGGTCAGGAAGTCGCGCAGCATTTCGAGCGTCGCCCACTGGCACGCCTCGACCGCCGTGGCGTCTCCGGGCTCCTCGACCTGCGGCAATTCGTCCGCGGCGTCGCCGAGCAGGGGTCGCAGTGCTTCGACGTAGGCTTCGCTTCCGCGCTTGTGGCCACCGCCATGCGATTTCTTTCCTGTGATGCCGTACTTCCAGCCCTTTTCCGTTCGGTAGACGACGACCGTCGGCTGCCCGGTGTCCATCGCGAGCGCCCGTTTCTGGCCGGTCAGCACCTGACCCATGTCGAACCCGTCTTTCACGTGCACGACATTCCAGTCGTGCAGGTAGAAGAACTCCATCGGGTCCCACTGCACGTAGTCGCCCCACTGGTCGCCCTCGCGCGTTACGTGGTCCGAGTCGATCGACGCCTGGTTCCAGTCCAGATGACAGATCACGTTGTGAAGGCCCGAGGCACCGGCCGCGGCGACGGACTCGTAGACGCGGCCGGGCGTGAGGCCGCCCTCGCCCTCGAGTATGTGCACGCGCGGCGCGTCCTTGCCGAAATAGTCGGCGGCGGCGAAGGCGAGCCCAATCGATGCACCCATGCCCACGCCGGACGGACCGGTCGCGATGCGCACGAACGGAGCGATCGGTGTCGGATGCCCATCGAGTGGCTTCGAGTTGAACCGCTTGAAGAGCGGCGTCGGATGTGTCGGATTTCGGCGGAAGCCGAGCAGGTCTTCCCAGCGCAGTCGAAAACGGTCCTCCTTCGGAAGCAGATCGGGCATCGAGATCTTCGCCATCTCGTCGCGCAGCGCCCACATGGCATAGAGGCCGGTCGCCTTGTGCCCCGCACCGAACGAGAACAGATCCTGATCGCGCCGAAGCGGGTCGCCGATGTCGTATTGCATGCTTTCGAGCACGGCGGCCGTCATGATGTGTCCGGCCGAGACCGAACCACCCGGGTGCCCGGATTGCGAAAAGTTGAACTGAATCGCGACCAGCGACCGGTAGATGAGGTCGAACCGGGTCAGGAGCGCCTGCGCCTCGCTCGACGCGATGTCGTCGTCCGCTTCGTCGATCTCGATCCATACCGCTCTGCGCGGTCCGAAAGCTCGGCTCATGGTGTTCTTGTCGGTTGTGGTTGTCGGCTCGCCGGGCGGCGATGATTCGGACTACAAGGTCAGCCGAACGCCCGAGTGCAGGAAGTCCTCGAAGCCGTCCGCGTCGGTCGACGCCTGTCCCATCCGCACGACGGCCTCGGCGAGCTCCTCGTCGGCGTTGGCGATCGACAGGCGCAGGAAGTGCTGCCCCTCGCTCCCATGAACGCTGAACGAGCGTCGATCCATGGTCGCGACCCGGTACCTGTGCAGCAGGAAGAGTTGGAAGAGGGTGGCCGGACTCGTGTCGCTGCGGACCTCTTCGGGCAGCTTGTCGAACGCGTCGATCACTCCGATGCGCTCCAGCACGCCGCCCACGTTCGGGAACGCGTAGAAGGCTCCCTTCGGAGTCTGACATGTGACCCCGTCGATTGCGTTCAGGGCAGTCACGACGAGATCGCGCCGACGTTGGAACGCTTCGACCATCGCCTGAATGGCGGGAGCGCTCTGTGGAGACTCGAGAGCTTCGACGGCCCCCCACTGGTTGTACGGTGGGATCGACGCGAAGAAGTTGATCGCGAGCTTGCGGTGGACCATCGCCTCTTCGACGGTCGGGTACACGGCCCAACCGACACGGCCCCCGGTCCAGGCGTAGGTCTTGGAGACACCCGACGCGATGATCGTACGGGCTTCCATTCCAGGCATCGACGCGATCGAGACGTGTTTGTCTCCGTCGAAGGTGATCGCTTCGTAGGCCTCGTCAGAGTAGACCCGAACGTTCGTGTCCGTGGCCTCCAGAATCAGCTCGGCCAGTCCCTCGAGTTGCTCGTGGGTCGCGACGCCGCCCGTCGGGTTCGACGGGACGTTGAGAAAGATCAGCCCGGTCTTGTCGCTGAATAGCGGCTCGAGTTTCGCCGCGGTCAGGCCGAAGCCCTCCTCCTC
>JADFLD010000053.1 GCA_022564535.1 Gemmatimonadota bacterium | reverse complement strand
GACCCGCCGGCGGTCTCACGTCCCCCTGCCCCATAACAGGCACCACCGTCGATTCATCCGTCGCGCCGACTAAAGCGAGCGGCTCCGTGTCTTCCGGCTCCTCCGGAGGCTCGTCGGCGTCCTGCCCGCCCCCGAAGCTCAGCCAACGAAAGATCGACGACGATGAACCGAAGGAGAACGCCAAATTCACCTGACTCAGGTGGGGCCGGAAGCGGCGACTCGCGAGCAAGCCGTCGTCACCGACGTCATCCTCGAAGATCTCGTGGTCCATCGAGATCGAGAGACCCCGCAGGTAGTCCGACGAGAATTGGTTGCCCAGGCGAGTCGTCTCGAAGCCGGCCAGGAACAGGCCTACCGAGTCCGCTTCGACGAAATCGTACTTCACGACGCTCATCCGCCACGCGAGCAGCGTCACGGATGGCGTCTGCTGGACACGCTGCGGGCCCTCATCGCCCTCGTCACGCACGTCGGTGTCAGACCGGATGTCCGACGCCGGTACGGCCACGCTGTCCGCGGCTTCCTCGTCTTCCGAGCGGCGCTTGGCTTCGATCGTCTGCGTCAGCGAGATCGATAGCGTGTTCTTCGGCTGGAGCGCCCGGGATCCGAACACCTCCTGCTGAAGCGCGCTGGGCGCCGACTCGGGGCTCCACGCGTAGTCGAACGATGGAGAGATCTTGTGCCGAACGGCCTCGAAGGGTCCGACTCCGCCGTAGAAGCCATAGATGTCGGTCCGGAGCTGCGCACCGAAGGCGATCCGGGACGGGGCCGAGACGAAGTTCGGGGCCAGAGAATCGGTGTCCGATCGGAACATGTTGCCCTGTAGGCTCAACCGAGGTGTGATCGTCGTCGACCCAATGAGCCGCTGCTGGTAATTCAAGGACGCAGACCACCCCAGCGTCGCCTCGGCGATGTCGCGTACGGGTGCGCCGATGACCAGCTCCGCCGGATCGGCGTCGTCTCCGAGAAGGAGCAGCGCCTCGGGCACGCCCAGCGTTTGCGCCTCGGAGAGATCCACCGATTGCGAGAACGTCAGATTGCCGAGGCTGAGGTTGCTTCTCGCAAATCCTCGGGACCTGGCCGTGCTCGCCTGCGAGATCGCAAACGTGTCCGGCTGTAGACGATCGACGGTGTTGCGGCGCATACCCCCCGAGCCGGACCACGTCATGTTGTTCCAGAATCGCGCCTCGCTGGAGGGAGCCCGGAAGAACGTAATGGGTGAGAGCGAAAGGTTCGCCGACGGAAGGAGCCATTCGGTCCGGTCGTCGGAGAGGAACTGCTTCCGGTTCGCAGACAAGGACAGGCTCCCCCAACCGAACCGGCGATTGATGCCGGCCTCGGAATCGATCGACTGCGTGACCTCCTGGGGGTTGAAGGAGTTCTCCCGCACGAAGTCGTTGTTGGAGACGAAGCGGCCGGAGACACGCAGCTGCGTCCGCTCATCGATCTCCCATGAATGTCTAGTGTCGATCGCGAGTTCCGTCGATCCGTCCTCCCTCCAGAACCGGCGCACGCTCAGGTGCCCATCCAGGAACTGGCGCCTGAACCGATACCGAAACGAGCTGGTCAGGCTGAAGAACGTTTCGCTGAACCAATCCATCGCGACGAGCGCGTCGGAGTAGTCGTTCATCGCCCAGTAGAAGCCCATGTTGCTCACCCGGCGACGGTAGCCGCCCGACGTCCGCACGATGTCGTTCACGCTGAAGCGGGGCGTGAGAATGCCCGAAGAGCGCCCACGCGACAGGCTCTGGGCGATGAAGGGCAGCCACATGACCGGCACGTCGGCGAAGTACAGCTTCACACCACGTGCGACGAGCACGTTTCCAGCCACGATCTTGATCTCGTTCGCCTCGAAGTGGTAGTGGGGCTCTTCGATTTCGCACGACGTGAACCGCGCGTGCGACATGAAAGTCGAGTCTTGGGCGGCGTAGGGCATGTCGCCGCGCACGGTCCAATTCGCCCCGGCCTCGGTCCACGACGTCTTGGCGTCCAAGGCCGAGCCGCGCCCCTGCGCGAGATCGTAGATCATGTCCACGGCCACGATCGGGTCCCCTTCGGGAGGCGTGAACGTCGCTTCGCCGACGGTGCGCAGCCGACCGGTGGCCTCGTTGAAGGTGATCGACGTGTCGGCCTCGATCACGAGCCCCTCACTACTCACGCGCGCGCGTCCATTCTCGGCGGCCCGAAGCACGAGAATGCGCTCTTGGGCCGCGAAGTCGGCGGACTCGGCCTCGTACTCGACCAGGTCGTAGCCCGGCATGCCGAGCAGAGCAGTCGCGACGGAATCCATGCCCGCGCCGCCGAAGCGATTGCCCTCCGCGGCCTCGGCGACCCGCAGGGAGTCCTCAAGGAACAGCACGCTATCGTAGCCGGGCGGACGGGCGAGCCGCTCGAGTCGTTCGAGGATGGCCAGGCGAGCCGAGTCGAGCTCTTCGGCCGGGGGCGGCGTGACCTGTGCAGCCACGCTCGACGCGAAGAACGCGAGTAGGGGGAACAGCGCGACGGCCGAGAGGCGCAGCCCCACACGTCGCACCGCGACCCGGATCACTTCTTCTCCACCGCTCCCGCAGGCGGGTCAAGACTCGCCTCGTACGCGCGCTCGGCTTTCTCGCGCCGCCGATAAACACCGACGGAAAGGAAGATTCCGAACTCGTAGAGCAAGATGAGCGGAAACATCATCATGACCGTAAGCGTGATCGCATCACCGGGCGTGATGAAGCTCGCAAGTACGGTGATCAGCACGATCGCATGGCGTCTCTTGGTGCGGAGGAACGCCGGAGTCACGACGCCCATGAGGCTGAGCGCGAGGATGACGATTGGCAATTCGAACACGGCACCGAACGCGAAGAGCATCTTCACGACGAAGCCCAACGTGTTGTTGATCTCGAGCTGCCCTTCGAGGGAGTCGCTGAGGAAGGCCTTGAAGAACTCGAGTGTCACCGGCAAGGCGGCGAAATATGCGAGCGCCACGCCCCCAATGAAGAGAAGCAGCCCGAGATAAAGAGCCGGTATGATCGCACGCCTCTCGCTCTTTTCGAGTGCGGGGGACAGGAACGACCACACTTGGTGGACGAGGACGGGAAGCGCCAAGAGGATCCCGATGTAGACCGCGAGGCGAAGCGTGACGAAGAAGGGGTCTGCCGGGGAGAGATAGATGAGCTTGAGGTCCTGATCGCCATACGCATCCCGAATCGGCTGGAGCAGGATCTCGAGCACGTTGAGGTAGTAGACGAGCGCGAAGCCGATGATCGTGCCGATGACGACGGCCACGATCGACCAGAGGATCCTCCAGCGGAGCTCCTCCAAGTGGTCCAGGAAGGGCATCTCGCCCCGTACGTTGCGTTTGCGCATCTACTCTCTGTCAGACAGATGAATCGGACGCTGGGATCGGGTCCGTCGCCCCCCCGGGCAACGCCCCGAAAACGGGCCCCTCGGGCTCAGATCGGAAGCTCGACCTGACTCCGGCGTTGCTCCTCGCGTGCCTGGGCTTCGGCCATTTCGTCAACAAACTCTTGGAACTCACCCGCCTCTTGGAAGTTCCGGTAGACCGACGCGAAACGCACATAGGCGACCCGGTCGAGCGGACTCAGCCGCTCCATGACGAGGGCCCCGAGCCTCATACTGGGGAGCTCCACACCCGCCTCGCGGGAGAACTCATCCTCGATGTCGTCGACCAGCGCCTCCATGTCCGACGCCGACACGGGCCGCTTCGCACAGGCGACCTTCACGCTCCGCAGGATCTTTTCGCGGTCGAAGTCCTCGATCGCGCCCGAGCGCTTGAGAACCTGGATCGGGCGTTCCTCCACGTACTCATACGTCGTGAATCGGACGCCGCATACCGTACACTCACGTCGTCGCCGGACGGCACGTCCTCCCCGACTCGCCCGCGTGTCGACGACGCGATTCTCGGTGGCGTCACACCCGGGACAACGCACGAGTTAGAACCCCCTCGGCGGCCAAGCCACTACCCGATCTCGCGCAGCTTTACCCGGGCCAGCATGGCGATCGTCGCGTCCGGATACGTGTTCATGATCCGCTCCAGCGTGGCCTTGGCCGCCTCGTCGTCTCCAAGCTCCTCCTGGAGGACGGCGATGCGATACAGCGCATCCGGAACGCGCGTCGCCGTCGGGAAGAGCTGCCGAATCTCCTCGAAGGCTTCGAGCGCGTCTTCGGGCCGGTCCTGTTGCGTGAGAATGTCGGCGAGTTGGAAGTGCGCGTCTGGAACGCGCGGGTCGTTCGGGTACCCGGAGACGAACTCCTCGAAGGCCCGCGCCGCCGCGTTGAGAGATCCGCGATCGAGCTGGTCCTTCGCAACGCTCCAGAGTTGATCCGGGCTCCCGGAGCCGCCGCCGACGAGGCTCTCGCCGCGCCCGAGCGAGTCCGACGTCACGACGGTCGTCGTAGTCACCGTAGGCATCCTGCGGATGTTCGCGAGCTGGTCGCGAACGCTCGCCATTCCCCGCTGGTTCTCACCTGCGATGGCCTCGAGACGGGCGAGGGACCGCACGATCTGCTGGAGCTGATGGTTGATGTCGCCACGGAAGTCGAACATCTGGTCCGACTGGGTCCGGAGCGTGTCCCGCGTCAACCGGGTCTCGGCGTTGAGCGCCACCAAGACCGAGTCCTGCCTCGCGCCCATCGCCCGCATTTCGTCTTGCAAGAGGCGGATGTCCCCCTTCATGGCACATCCGCTGAACGCCACCCCGATGGCGACCAAGACGGGGACGCGGGCCATTACACGAACCCCTCCCCCGGGATACCGGAGGAGGGGTCCCACGAGGGTCATGCCGTCAGTTGGCCGGGTTGATCGCGTCCGCGCCAGCCGTGATCACGAACTGACCACGCCGGTTCCGCGCCCAAGCGGACTCGGTCGAGCCCTGTTGGAGCGGTCGCCCCTCGCCCCACGTAACGATCTCGAAGCGATCCTCCGCCAGACCGAAGCCGGTCAGGAACTGGCGAATCGCCTCCGCGCGACGGTTGCCCAGGGCCAGGTTGTACTCCGTCGAGCCACGCTCATCGGCGTGCCCCTCGACCCGGATCTGCACCTCCGGGCTAGCGCGAAGGATATCGACCTTGGCGCGAAGCCGGGCCTCGGCGTCGTCGCGAATCTCCGACAGGTCGTAGTCGAAGAACACCATCTCCTCCAGAGTGCTCCGCGCCTCTCGGACGGCCCGCGCACTTGCCGCAGCTTCGGCTCGCGCGGCCTCTTCCTCCTCGGCCAAACGCCTCTGCTCGGCCTCTGCGTCCGCGACGGAGTCATTGTAAGCCTGAAGCGAGTCCTGGTCCTGACCCGGCGGCTGCGGCGGCGGTGGCGGGGGATCGCCCCCACATGCGCCCACGAGGAGCGTAGCAGCGAAAACGAGAACAACGAAACGACGGACGATCATCCCAACTCCCGGGTTGAACGAACTGTTGAAATGCTGCGACGCGTAGGCGCCGCACCGTGGGTTGCACGAAGGTAACGCCCTTTCCCCAAGGGGAAAGTCCCCCTGCCATATAGGGTGAAACCCGTGGCAGCGCAACGCTTACGACACATCCGCCCGGAGGCTCAGGGCACCCCGGGCCGCTGTCTCCGACCCGGGCACGCGACTACCTCTGAGTGAGGGCTGGAGACCAATCGGGCAGTCCCACCTTCCTCCCACCCAGCAGTGAGCGAATTCGCCCGGTCGTCACGTCCACGATCATGAGTCCGAAACCCCAGCTCCGTTCTCCGACGAATACGAGGTGACGCCCGTCCGGAGCCCAACTCGGATCCTCGTTGTTGCCCTCCGAGGTCAACTGACGCAAGACTTTTCCGTGGTCCTCGAGGTTCGCGACGAGTATGTGGTAGCGGCCCCGCCGGTCGATACGACCGTGGAATGCAACGAGATCGCCGTACGGGGACCAGTCTGGAGCGGCGTAGAATCCACCGTCGCCGTACTCGTACGGTGACAGCGTCTCGGCCGGCCCCCCCTCGGCGGGCATCTTCATGACCTGGGGCACATCGTCGCCGAAACGCATGGTGTTGAACGCCAGCCAGCGCCCGTCGGACGAGTACGTCGGGCCGATGTCGTACCACGGGCCACCCGACAGGTAGGACAGGCAGCAGTCGCGGTCGAGGTCATAGGTGAAGATGCCGGAGCGCGCGTCACTGCCGAGCACGGAAAACGCGAGCGTGCTACCGTCCGGGTGGTACGCCGGCGTGATGTAGTCTCCGGCGCCGCGCACCGCGGGAAGCATCCGTTCGTTACCGCCGAAGCGATCGACCTCGTAGATCCTGGGCACGCCTGTTTTCCACGAAGCCAACGCGATCCGCTCGCCGTCCGGCGACCAAGTGGGTGACAAGGTCATGGAATTATAACGGGTCACGCGCTGGAGGTTCTCGCCGTCCGGGTCGATGACGTAGATGTCCTCATTGAAGTCAGCGTCCTTCATCGTGAAGACGATACGGCTCGCCGCCATGCCCGGATCGCCCGTGGCCCACCGGACGATCTCGTCGGACGTGCGGTGAACGGCCATCCTGAAGTCCTCGTCGGTCACGCTGGGAAGCCGAAAGCGCCCTCGCTCCGTCACCTCGCCGTAGACCACGTCGTGGAGCTCGAGAATGAGGACGTATCCCTCACCCGCGCCCTCGACCTCGCCGCTGACGAGCCACACGGCACCGAGCCGGTCCCACAGCGTGTAGTCGACGCCCACGCCCAGGAGTCCGGCCGGGAGCGAGTCCATGACCTCGAAGCGATCCGAGCCCCGCAGATCACGACCGATGATCGCCTCCACCTGAGGGGCGATTCCGTCGCCGCCGAAGCTGCCCGTGAACGGCTTCACGACCAGCGCCGGCAGGTACGAGTTCGCGTAGACCAGCCCCAGGCTTACCCCAGGGAGCTCGTCCTGCGCGGATACGGCCTCAGCGCGGGGGAATCCGATCGCGACGAGCGCGCCTCCCACGACCACCCAACGCCTCACCCATCTTCGAAGATTCATGTCTCGCGTGTCACCTTGTTCGGCTGGTCTGGCTTTGGAAATAACTCGAGCGGGGCGCGCCCCGGATCGAAGAAGAACTGCACCGGGAAGCGATCGCCGGAAAACTCCTCCGGGAGCGCACCGAAGCGTCCGTGCCCGGCGCAGTCGACCGCGCCCATCGCCGCGTAATCGAAAGCGGTATTGCCCGACCTCGAAACAAAGTCGAGCCCCTCGGCGTTCCCCTCCCGGTCGATGTAAAAAAAGACCGTAGTCCGCCAACCGCCGCCGTCGCGCCAGCGGAAGCAGCGGATGATCTGACGAATGATGTTGTCGTAGTACTGCGGATAGTCCCGCTGCAGCCCTTCCATGCGAACGTTGAGGCCTTCCCCGGTCTCCTCAGGCTCTTCTTCGGGCACATCGACCGCGGCTGCCACGACGACCTCCTCGGCCACTTCAGGCGGCTCTGGCACGGTCGACTCCTCCCGTTCCACCGGCGGCGGATCGGGTTCAGGATCGGGCTCCTCGATCGGCACGACCTCCTCGACCTCCGGCTCGGGAGGCGCAGGCTCGGGCTCCGGCCGCTCGATCACGAGCTCCTCCGTCGCCACCTCCGGCTCCTCCGCCTGTCGCGCGGGAGGAGGAGAGACCAGTTCGATCTCATACGTGATGAACTCCATCTGCTCCGGCTCGTAGAGTGAGCTCGCCCACGCGACCACCAGGATCGCGCAATGGACCGTGACTGAGAGCGCCATCGAGCGGCGGTCGAAGGGGTCGACCCGGCGGTTCATTCGCTACCGCCCCTCTACGTAGGGGGTGGCTACCGCCGACCACCCCACCCCACTGTTGACGGCCGCCGCCATGACCCGGATGACGGGCGCCCACGGAGCCAGGGAGTCGGCCCGAACGTAGACGCGTTCCACCGACCCCGCGGCGACCAGCTGCGCGAGGCCGGCCTCCAGAGCCTCGAGGGTGACCTCGGTCTCCTCCATGAAGATCCGCCCGTCGCGCCCGATCGTCACGAAGAACGGTGAATCCTGAGACATCAGCGGCTGGACATCCGCTCGCGGGATCGCGACCTCGATGCCACCCTGCATGATCGGCGCGGTGATGATGAAGATGATGAGCAGGATGAACGCCACGTCCACGAGACTCGTGACGTCGATCTCGGCGTTGAGCGGAAAGTCCGCGTGCGCGCCTCGCCCCCTACGATGCAGACCCAGGGAACTCATCTAGACCCGCCCTTCCCGGGCCAGCGTCCCGATGAATTCACTGGAAAAGCCCTGGAGCTCACCACTGACCAGGTTCAGCTTTCCGACGAAGTGGTTGTACGCCATGACCGCCGGAATCGCGACGGCGAGACCCGCGACGGTCGTCACGAGCGCGGCGGCGACACCGGGCGCCACGGCCATGATGTTGCTCGAGCCCGACGCCGTGATCCCCAGGAAGGCATTGATGATGCCGAGGACGGTTCCCATGAGCCCCAGGAGGGGGGACACCGATCCGATGACGGCGAGCGTTCCGAGCCCCTGCGCGAGCTCGTCGCGCTCCTCGGCTTGTTCCTTTTCGAG
>JADFLD010000052.1 GCA_022564535.1 Gemmatimonadota bacterium | reverse complement strand
GATGGCCCGTCCGTAGGCCTCACTCTGACCCAGGCGACGGGCCTGTAGGCCGTATACCTGCGAGAGCCACATCCGACTTCGGGCGTCGAAGGGGTTGAGCTGAAACGCCGTCTCGAGCGCGAGCTCGGCACTGTCCAGCAGCATCGCGGTCCGTCGAGCCAACGCCTCGACGTCGAGATCCTCCGCGGCGCGAAGAAGACTGTCCAGCTGCAGCAATGCCACCCCGCCTTCGTCGGCCGCCGCCCTGGCCGCGAGGGAATCCGCTTCATCTACCGCCCCGGCGGAGTCGATCAGAGCCGACATGGCCAGCCACAGAGAGTCGGTGCGTTGGACCATCAAACGCCCCTGCTGCTGCAACACCGACGCCTCATCCTGCTCGGCGGAATCCACGAACGATGCGTCGGCGAGCGAGTCGGCAAGTGTTGCCACGAGCGTGTCCACGCCGGAAGGCACCACGGGGGCGACCTCGGGCGCAGGCCCCGGCTCAGGACCAGAAGCCCCACCGCACCCGACCGCGGCCACCGCGACGATCACCGCGGCGAGCCGTCTACTGTGTGCCGACATTCTGCTTCGCGACCTCCCACCACGAGAGGAAGATATTGTAGAACTCGCGGGCTCGGGCACTCGACGCCGCACCGGATCGAGAGTCCACGGCGACGATCTCGCCGTTCGCACGCCTTACTGTGCCCTCCCTCAATGAACGGCTCTGTTCCTGGAAGCCACGGTCGATGAGATATACCGACTCCTCTCCCTCGACGAGCACGATGTGAAGCTCTCGCAGGCTCTCGTTGAACATGAGGAAGAGCTCCAACTCCCGTCCGTCCGAAACGAACGGAACCACCGCAGTCAGGAACGATGGATCGAAGTTGAGATGCGCGCGCACCCCGACGGGGAGCTCCGCCCGGTTCGCCCGCATCCAGGTCGCCAGCAAGTCCGTCTCCGATTCCCCGAAACCATCGGCCTCGAACTCGCGGATGACCACCTCGGCGGCCTCACCCGCATCCGTTCGCACCGCCGCGGTTTCCACCGACACGGCGGGCCCGTCTACGTCGACGGAATCGGCCAACCTCGCTTCGGCGGGGTTGGCGAGTCGCTCGGTGATTCCGATCCCTACGACGGTTTGCCCACTCGGAGGGGCCGTGCGACCGCGAGCCGTGCGGCCGATCACGACCTGGTCTCCAGCGCCGAACAGAGATTCGAACCTGTCGGCCCCGATGTCCTCGGCGATCCCGAGCCTGGCCGCGTCCCCTTCGTCCGACGACCGCTCCTCTGCGGAAGGCGCCGCGGCATCGCTCGAGAAGAGGCGCTCGAGCTGCTCCATTGCGAGTCCCACCTCCTGGTCCAGCGTCAGGCCCACAGCGGTCTCCTCGGGTACCTCTTCGGAGATCGCCTCGCTCGACGAGCTGGAGACTTCCTCAGGGGGTGGCGGGGGCGCGAATCGCTCGAATATCAGGGGATCGAGTTGCCTGATCACGTCCCTACCCGACGCGAACGCCGGAACCGTGAGGCCCTTCAGGCCCGCGTGCATGCCCAACATCAGCACGACCGTGATCCCCACGGCCACGCTACGCGGCTTTCCCTGTGAGGGCTTCGCCTTGAGTTGAATCATGGCGACCCTGACCGATCTCGGCCCGGCGGAGCCTCGATCTCGATGTTCATCCGGAGGCTCTTGGCCAGGGAGAGCCGATCGCAAACGTCCATTACATCTACGGTGAACTGAACTATGGAGGCCGGATCGGGCTCGATCAGTACAACGGTCTCGAGCCCCTCCTCCTCGTGAAATCCACTCATCGTCCTCAACGCTTCGGCGAGGTCCTCCAAGGCACCCGCGGGAGTCGAGGCCGTGAGATTCGATCGCTCGTCGGTCACGGAGAACGACCCCTCCGCCCCGATCCGCACGATGAGGAAGGCACGCTCATCCTCCTCGTCCAGTCTCTCCTCAACCTCACTTGCCGTGTCCGCGAGCTCGACCCGTGAGTACGCCTCGATATCGCTTATCATCAGGAACCCAAACAAGACGATCAGCCCGATATCGATGAATCGGATGAGAAATCCACGGCTGGCCATCGTCAGTCCCCCCCGGCCGCCATCTGAACCTCGAGTGCCTTCGGTACGCCCAGCTGATCGCACACCCGCGCGGCATCCACGAGGTAGCGCATAGGGGTGTCGTAGCTGGCTCTGATTCGCACCTTCACGCCCCGATCTCCGATCCGCTCCAGCTCCGACGCGATGTGCCGCAGGAGCGCACGCGCGCCCGAGATCTCCAAACGCTCGTCATCCACCAGGTACGTTCCGTCGGTACGGATTCCGATGAAAAGGACTTCGTCCACCTCCTGAGGCGGAGGCGGTGTTTCGGTGCTGACGGCAACGTCGATCTCCGTGACCTGGACACTCGAAATGCTTATGAAACCGAAGAGCAAAATCATCACCACGTCCACGAACCGAACGACGAATCCCGACTTGCTCATCGACGACTCAGACTTCGGTCCCGAAGGTGACGAACTCGACGGTCTTCTTCGAACCGCCGATCGTGGCAGAGACCACGTTGTGACCGGCCTCGCTGGCCACCACGAAGGCGGTGGAGGCGACACCCGCTGTGTCGGTGGGGACATTGTGCTTCTGATTGCCCGAGCCGAGCTTGCCGCTCCCCGCTTTCACTTCGAAGCCCACGGAAACGCCAACAACCGGGTTCCCAAACCGATCCAGCACGCGTACACCCAGGGGCGCCGGCAACCGCATGCCCGCCACAGCGGCCTGGTTGTTGCCCTTCTTGTCGATCCTGTGCGGGGCGCCAGGGCGCACCATCAGCACGAGTCGTGTAGAGGGGCCGGGCTGTTCGGGTAACGATACGTCCAGGGCGAACGGCCCGGCGGATTCGGGCACGGTGCAGTCGAAGCCGATTCGGCCGGCGCCGTCCGAGTTCATGCGGAGCTGGCGGCGGCCGCCATCCAGAGCGCCTCCGGCTCCCGGAATCGTGACCATCACCGGCACGCCCAGCGCGGGTCGCCCGTCCGCATTCTTCACGAGAAGGCCGACGTCTCGCAGCACCCCTCCGGCTTCGGCCTCCCGTCCGCCGTCTTCGAGCTCGACGTTGCGCCAGGTCGGCTTCGGCTTCGCCACAGGCTTGGCTCGAGGCTCTTGCGCGTCCTGGGTTGGGGACGGACCGACAGCGTTACCCGCACCGGTTTCCTCCCGCGTCACCGGTGGCGAGGGTGCTGCGACCACCGGCCCAGTCGCGAATCGAGGCCCTTCCGCGGCCAACTCAAGGAGTCGGAAACGCAGCTCATCGGACTTCTTGGATACCTGCTCCAGCCTCTTCTCGAAGAAGGTGGACAACTCCGTCGTGGTGAAGTTCAGGGTGATGCTCACGACGAGGCCCAACAATGTCGTGATGAGTGCGATGCCCATGCCCCGCAAGATCACATCCTGCTCGGACGTACCCTGAAAGAACACGGTGAACATGCCCCACACCGTCCCCATGAGGCCCAACGCGCCGGCCGTGTCGGAAAGGAACTCCATCCGTCTGCGAAACCCGCCGAATCGGTCTTGTTGGAACGAAATGAAATTGCTGATCTCGTGGTGGAGCATTCCCTCACTGGAGATCGACTGAAAGACGTTGAGCATGGAAGCCTGAAGCGACGACAACATGCTCTCTTCCTGCCCAGCGACATTGGCCGCGATTTCACTCAACGTCGCGGACGTGAAGTCGACCGAAGACAGCTGCTTCGAGACCCTCCAGTCCCTCAGCAATTCGTGGAACTTGAGGAAGACCTGCACCAGGCCGATTCCGAGAATGCCGAAAATCGGCCATCGGAGGGGGCCGGCCTGCTGAGTCAGGCTCCAGAAGTCAGCCAAAGCGAATCCGCCCGGGTCATTCTGGAGGAGCGCAGCACTCGCCGAAACCGCCATCAGAACGCTAACCAACGATCAACCCTCACTTTCTGTTCCCACATCCGATGCCATCGATCGCCGGCCCCGCGTCTCGCTTCATGATTCGCGGGCTTCGGCCGGCCTGGGGATAATAAAGCTACAAGGGATGGCGTCGGTCCGCGCCTTCCCGGAAGGTTGCCCCACTCCCGACCCGCGTGCATCTTGCCCGGATCTTTCCACTAGGCTCTCATAGGTTCTGATGATGAACGTGCGTACCGTCGTTGCAGGCGCTCTCCTCTCGGCCGTCGCCGTGCCGATCGCTGCCCAGCAGGTCCCCTGGTCCCCGCTCAAGCGAGGAAGCGACAACATCGAGGTCCTCGGCCACCTGCCTCTCGGCCCTCGCCTCTCCGTCGCCGACATGGACATGGAGCAGGAGTTGGACCGCCCCTACGTGTACGTCGCCCGCATGGTATACGGCTCGGACGGCCCGAAGGGGACCGACATCATCAGCATCGCGGACCCCGCGAACCCCGTGCTGCTCTACGAGTGGAGAATCGAGAATCAAGATCTCCACCAGCGGACCGGTGGCATGGACGTCAAGCACTTCAAGTGGAACGACCGCTACTACCTCGTGCAATCTCTGCAGTTCGGACAGGGGGGCCCCGACAGAGATCTCGGTGCGGTCATCCTGGACGTGACCGGCCTGCCGGACCCGTCGACGATCCACGAAGTCGCGCGGATCAGGGAGCCCGACATGCCCGGCGGCTTCCACAACATCTTCATCTACAAGCACTCGAACGGCCGCGTCTACCTCTTCACCACCGCCAGCGCTCCCGGCGCGCTCGTCTACGACCTCGGCATGGTCGTGGACGGTGATCTCGAGAACGCTCGCGTCGGCATGGTGCCCGTGCCCGAGGCCGCTCTCGGCGGTGGAAGCGGGGGTTACCACGACTTTTACGTGGGCTACCACCCCGACACGGGCGAGGATCGCTTTTACGGCGGCGGCACCGGCGGATACTACATCTTCGACGTGTCGGACGTCCAGAATCCCGAGCTGCGGATCACGCTGTCTGGCATCAGCGGCGTCAACTACGGCCACACGTTCACGCCGAGCCCCGACGGCCGGTACGTGATTGCGGAGACCGAGTATCAGTACGCGCCCCTTCGCATCTTCGACCTGCAGCCTGCGCTCGACGGAGAGCGAATCAACATCCGCTCACCCATCTCGGCCTTCACCGCCGACTGGCGGCACCTCGTGCACAACCACGAAGTGCGCTGGCCCTACGTCTTCGTCTCGGGCTACCTCGACGGCCTTCAGATCTTCAACCTGCAGGATCCGTATAACCCGGTCGCGGTCGGCTACTACGACACCTACGTCGGCCCACCCAACACCGAGCAGTACTCACAGTTCAATGGCGCGTTCGGCGTCGACGTTCGCAACGCGGACGGCCTCATCGTCATCAGCGACATGTCGACGGGCCTCTGGACGTTCAAGATGGACGGGTTCCAGGGGTGGAACGGTGAGGACTGGGGTTACCCGAACATCTCGTCCGCTCAGGACTGGGATCGTCCGGTCATGACCCGTCCCATCAGTGATCGCGATCGGTAGGTACAGGCTCCGGGGCGCCCGCCGGCCACGTCGTGAAGAGGGCCGTTAGCGGCCGTAGATCGTAGTGGCTGGGAACGTGAGGGCGAATCCGTACCACCTGGAGAACAACTGAAGCGGCCGCTCAATTTCGAGTCGACTGCCGCTCGCGTCTCTGAGCACGCCACCCTCGAGAACCAGCTCCTCGCCGACCATGACCCGGGAGCCGTCGAGGGAGGCCGTGTGCTCATCCGTGAAGAATGCGTCCACCGCGTAGGAGCCGGGCTCCATGTACACGACGAGGCGCCTGCCGTCGAAGCGATCGACGATGGCTCCGCCGCCCGCCCGGACGAGGTCCATCGGATAGTACCGCTGCTCCGATTCGGTCCAGACTCCCAGGCCGATGTCCATCGTCGGAAGACGGGTGTCTTCCTTTACGATCGTGCTCTTGAAGCCAGGCCGCAGGAACGGGACCCTGTCGGCTAAGGGTGCGAACATCCCACGGCGCCCCCGTACGGGGCGGTCCGAGATGGCTACCGGAAGCTCCGGATACCGGGCCAGCGCCTGCTCGGCCGTCATGTGCAGGAGGTTGAAGACGGGAAGCGTGTACCCCTCGAGCGGCCCGTAGACGGCCCTGCCCGTGATGTGGTTCCAGATCGACCCGGTTTCCTCGTCGGCGAGCATCGACAGGCCATTGAAGATGCCGCGGGTGCTGAAGTGGTGAACCGTTCCGTCGACCGTGGGAGTCAGACCGACCCCTGTGTTGCAGACCACTCAGAAGGAGACCATCCACGGCTCTCCGTTCGTCTCTCCCTGCGCCACGTGGTGGTACACCATCTGGTCCGTGAGAAACGCGAGCAGCCCGGCAGGGTGCTCCATGACGAGTACGTGGGTGTCATCTTGGAGCTTGCCCGCGGACATCGCATCCCGGAGCGGCTCGGTCTCGGATACGCGAAAGGGCTCGAATCTCGAGCCGAGCCCAAGCCGCGCGATGTCGATGTTGAAATCGCTGTTTTGCGCCCTTACGGCAGGCGTCGAGAGCGGCAGCGGAAGCGCGAGCAGGGCTGTAGCGCGAACGAAACGAAGGAAACCCATCGACATCGTCAGACTCCTTGCGATTTTCGTGCGGTGTGCGTGCCGGGATCATGTGGAAACGCCGATCGCGACGCAACCGAATTTTAGACGCACGGTCGTTTTGAATCGTTAGGCGGAGGCTTGGGATGGCGGGGATTCCACGATTTAGTGTGCGCAGCACGCCTTGTCCGCCCCACCGCGCTCGCGTACGCTCTGATATGCACGTTCTCGTAACGCTCCTGACCGCCTTCGGCTCTGTGACCCCGGTGTGTACTGTCGTCGCAGGGCCTGCCTACTACTCCTTCGATCTGGTCACCACGAAGAACATCCCGGGCACCGGTCTGGCGCGCGGCCTCGCCGAGGTATCGGTACCAGGAGCGTCGCCCTTTTCCGTCGCGCTCTCGGCGGACGGGAGCTACACCTACGACGTCCACATCTCCCTCGACCGCATGAGGACGCCCCGGCAAGGACGCCTCGTAGCGTGGGTCACCACGAGCGAAGTGGACCAAATCGAGCGTGTCGGTGCGCTGGACGAGCATCTTCGAGCGGATGGCTCGGTGGCGTGGAACCAGTTCCTCGTCGTGGTAACGCTAGAGCCCGATGACTCCCCCGAGTCGACGACATGGACGGGCCCGATCGTCTTCCGTGGTATGTCCCGCAGCGGAATGATGCACACGATGTTGGGCCACGGAGCGCTGCAGCAGGAGAACTGCGCGGCGTACGGGTACGGGAACTAGGGAACCTCTGAACAAGTAGGGTGCGCCGCCACCCTATGCTCAAGCATCCTTTCGCCCCGCGGAGAGAAGATGACAGAGGCCGACATCGTCGAGCGCGTCGCGTCGTTGAAGTTTTGGCGTTCTAGACCCGTCATCGAGCCCCTCCTGGGAGGCATCACCAACCGAAACTATCGGGCCTCGTGTGGTGGAGAAGAATTCGTAGTGCGTGTATGTGACGAGTTGCCCCATCTGGGAATTGACCGCGGGAATGAGATCCTTTGTCAGACAGAGGCCCATCGTGCCGGCGTCGCACCCGACGTCGTCTATGGAGAGCCAGGAATTCTCATCAGCGAATTCGTCGAAGGAGAGACACTGAACACAGCACGCATCAGCGAGCCCGAATTGACCACCATGATTGCCCGAACCGTACGCGTCTACCATGGCTATTGGGACAAGCTACGAGGCGGGCTCCTCTATTTTTGTCCATTTCAAACCGTCCGCACCTATGCGCAAACGGCTCTGAGCTCGCGGGCCAATCTTCCGCCCGACATCGATTCTCTTCTGACCGATTCGCAAGAGCTCTCGCGCCAAATGAGCCCGTATCGTCCAACTCTGTGTCACAATGACCTGTTGGCTGCAAACTTCATCGCCGGCCCGAAGAAAATGTGGATCGTCGACTGGGAGTACGCCGGGATCGGGAACCCGTTATTCGACTTGGCCAGCATCTCGTCGAACGCCTCTTTCAGCACTGGGCAGGATGAGTTTCTCCTTCGAGCCTATGGAGGCACTTGTGAGAGAACCGATCTGTTTGAGCTCCAAGTACTCAAGACCGTCTCACTCTTGCGTGAAGCGCTCTGGTCGATGATTCAGACCGTCACATCGGAGCTGGATTTCGACTATGTCGAGTACGCGCATACGAATTTCGAAGCCTACCGGGCGGCTCGCGCCAGCCTCAGCGTAGGCGCCTAGCTGGGTCGCGCGCCCTATGGGCGACGGCGAGGGACCGACGAGTCCTGGAATTCTCTCTGGAGCAGCGATCGAGGTCGGCCCCGGGCTTCTAGGCCGCGGACCGCCACCCTCAGTCGACCGGACTCACCACCAGCGAGACGCCATCCCCAACCGCAGAGGATCGCATGTCAGTTTGAGTCAGAAGTCGTGGGGAGACGCTCGTGGGTGGAGGCTGGTAGTCACAAATCAGACAGGGCCCTCTACTCGGGCTTGGCCGCCAACCCACGAACGAATGCCACGACGCTGTCGGCATCCCAGACCGCT
>JADFLD010000051.1 GCA_022564535.1 Gemmatimonadota bacterium | reverse complement strand
TCTCCAACTTCATTCAGCTGCTCGAGGTCGACTACGCCGATCAGTTGGACGACAATGCCCGAGAGTACATCCACTACGCCGTCGACGGGGCGCAGCGCATGACGGCCATGCTCAACGATCTGCTGGACTATTCCCGCGTAGGCGCCGATATCGAATTCAAATCCATCGACCTGAACACACTCCTGGACGTAGTGAAGGCCGACTTCGAGCTCGCCCTCGAGGAGGCCGGCGGTCGGATCCAGGTCGAGGAACTGCCGACCGTGGTCTCGGACCGGACGCTTCTGTTGCAGGTAGTGCGCAACCTGGTCGGAAACGCCATCAAGTTTCGGAAGGAGGATCAGGAGTCCGTCATCGAGGTCTCCGCGCGGCGCTCCGAAGAAGGCGTCGAGGTCACGGTTCGCGACGAAGGCATTGGCATGAATCCCGACATGTCCGACCGAATTTTCGAGCTCTTCCAGCGACTCCACGTTCGTGGCAAATACCCCGGAACAGGGATCGGACTTGCGATCGTGCGCAAATCGGTAGAGAATCAAGGTGGCCGTATCTGGGTGGAGACCGCCGTCGGACAAGGCACCTCCTTCCATTTTACGATTCCCGACCGCAGAGAGCCACAGGCAGTAGATGGTCCACCCAGTTCGAACCCCTGAGATCCTACTGGTCGAAGACAACGAGGCCGACGTAAAGCTCACGCGGCTTCACTTCGCTCGGAGCAAGCTCGCCAATCAACTCCACGTCGCGAGCACGGGCGAGGAAGCGATCCAATATCTCAGGAGTACGAACGGTCACCCCGTGCCGGACCTCGTTCTCCTCGATCTCAACCTCCCGGGCATCTCCGGGCACGAGGTCCTCGAGTTCATCAAGGAAGACGATAGGTTGCGCTCGATCCCGGTCGTCATCCTGACATCGTCGCAGGCCGAGGCCGATGTGCGGGATAGCTACCGCCTGCACGCGAACGCGTTCGTGACGAAGCCGGTCACGCTGGAGGGGCTGGGTGCGCTGGTGAAGTCGCTGGAGGACTTCTGGTTCACCATGGTCCGCCTTCCCTCGTCTACGTAGGGGAAGCCCCATCGAGTAGGGACGGGCTAGAGCGGACAGGGTTCCCTGCCGGTTTCGCAACCGGTGGCAATAGTGCGCTTTTCCGCCTAGGCCTGAGCAGCGGCACGGTCCGCGAACGCCCGATCGGCCGCTCGTTCCAACACGTCGCGCTCGGGGTCCCCGTGCTCGGTCGACACGAAGGCGGCCTCGAAGGGCGAGGGGGCCAGATACACACCGTTCTCGAGCATGACCTGGAAGAATGTCGCAAAGCGCGCCCGGTCCAGACGGGCCGCCGAGTCCCAGTCGGTAACGGGCTCCGCGGTGAGGAAGAACCCCCACATGGCGCCCACGCTCGAAACGGACACGGGGACCCCTTCCTTCGCCGCCGAAGTGCGCAGAACGTCCGCCGTCGCTCGAGCCGAGGCCTCGAGCCGCGACCACGCACCGGGCTCGTCCAGCGCCCGTAGCGTCGACAGGCCAGCCTGCATGGCGAGCGGGTTCCCGCTCAGCGTGCCCGCCTGATAGACCGGACCCGCCGGGGCCACGAGGTCCATGATGTCGGCTCGGCCACCGAACGCGCCGACCGGCAGTCCCCCTCCGATCACCTTGCCGAGCGTGGTCATGTCCGGTGTGATCCCGAACCGGCCCTGCGCGCCCCCGGGGCCGACCCTGAAGCCGGTCATGACTTCGTCGAACACCAGGAGCGCTCCGTGCTCCGAGGTCAACGCGCGCAAAGCGTCCAGAAAGCCCTCCTGCGGAAGCACCAGTCCCATGTTGCCCGCAACCGGCTCGACGATGACCGCGGCGACCTCACCCGAGCACGATTCTAGAATCGCACGTACGGAATCCACGTCGTTGTAACGGGCGACCAAGGTGTCGGCCACGGTTCCTTCCGGCACGCCCGGCGAGTCGGGCAGCCCGAGCGTCGCCACGCCGGATCCGGATTCGACGAGGAGGAAGTCGGCGTGGCCGTGATAACAGCCGGCGAACTTCACGATCTTGTTGCGCTCCGTGAAGGCTCGAGCCACGCGGAGCGCGCTCATCACGGCCTCGGTCCCCGAGCTCACCATGCGCACCTTTTCTACGGCCGGCATCGCCGCACAAATGCGCTCGGCGAGCTCGACCTCACCGACGCAAGGAGCGCCGAAGCTGGTGCCCCCGCGCAAAGTCTCGGTGAGGTCCGCCACGATCCGCGGGTGGGCGTGCCCGAGAATGAGCGCACCCCACGACATGACGTGATCGACGTACCTGTGACCGTCCGCGTCCACCAGATAGGCGCCCTCACCGTGATCGATGAAGCGCGGGTCGCCGCCCACCGCCTTGAACGCCCGCACGGGCGAATTCACACCGCCCGGAATCCTCCGCAGGGCGCGCTCAAAGAGTTCTCGAGAACGTTTCGTGTCCATCGCCAGCGCCTCAGTGCACGTAGTTCATGAGTCGAAGAGCGGCGTCTTCCCCGCTCCGAATGGTGTCGGGAATCCCGACACCTCCGTAGGAACATCCCGCGATGAACAGCCCAGGCAGCTCCGCGACCCGACGCTCTATCGTACGTACCCGCTCGAGATGGCCCACCGTGTACGCGGGCATACTGTTCTCCCAACGAAAGACGCGCCACCACGAGGGCTCGGCCTCGAGGCCGACCGCGTCGCGCAACTCGTCGGCGAGGATGGCGAACAACCGTTCATCGCCCGCGGATCCAGGCTCAGGGAGGTGGGGATCGCGTATGAAGCCGCGCAGCAGAACCCGATCGTCCGGGGCCCGCCCCGCGAACTTGCGGGACGACCAGGTTACGCCCGCGACCTTGCGCCCCTCCGAGAGCGGGTTCAGGTACCCGTGCCCCCTGAGCGCTCGAGGGAAGTCCGTCACGTTGTACGCGGCGGTGACGACGCTCGTCGACGTGAACGGGATCTGCGTGAGTGCCGCTGCCAGCGCGGGGTCTTCGTCCTTCAGGAGGCCGGCGGTCACGGGGGCCGGGGTCGCGATGACCACCGCGTCGACGACGAGCGGGGGTCGGCCGCGCACGTCGAGCGACCAACCGTCGCCGGACCGCCCGACCGCGTTCACGCCGACGCCCAGCCACACGTCGGCCCTCCCGGTCGACGCCTCGAGTGCGTGGATCAATCCACCCATCCCCCCCCGAAGAGAGAGGAAGGGGGCACCCTCGGGCTCCCCTCCGCTCGCCTGGGCCCGCTCGCGCGCCTGAGCCTTCAAGCCTCTCGTGACACTCCCCGATTTTCGCTCCGCGTCGGTGAGCACGGGGAACGTCGCCTGGACGCTCAACTCCTCGGGACTGCTCCCGTAAAGCCCACCGAGCAGGGGCTGCATGAGTCGCTCGTAAAGCTCGGCACCGAAGCGCCGGCGCACGAACGCCGCTACGGTTTCGTCCGTGCCCGAAGCGCGTCTCGGGATCCAACGTTCCATCGCGACACGAGCGCATCCGCGGGGGCTGAGAATCCCCGAGGTCCACAGCGGTGCGAGTCGAGTCGGGACGAGCCCCGTGAGTCCGTCGGGAAACGGCACGAGCGCGCCGGAGCGCCGCACGAACGCACGGGGCCACCCGGGCTGGCTGCCCACAAGCTCCTGGGCGATACCGAGCTCACTGACCAGCGCCCGCGCCCAAGGCTTGCGAGCGAGGAAGCTGTCGGCCGCAGCCTCGACCACAAAGCCATCGAAGGACTCGGTAAGGATCTTTCCTCCCAGCCGCTTTTCTCGCTCCAGTAGGACGATGCGGGCGCGCCATGGCGGTCCCTCGACGGTGCTGCCCTCCAGGCGGGCTCTGGAATGGAGAAGACGATGGACGACGGTCAGTCCCGCGAGGCCGCCACCGACGACCGCGATCGTCGGAACGGGGGGGGACTCAGGAGGGGACACAGGGGCGTCCCGATCAGGCGACCGTCGCGCCGCTCCAGGAACGCACGGTGTCCAACACGACGGAGACGCTGTCCATCGGCGTCGCCGGAGTCACGCCGTGCCCGAGGTTGAAGACGTGCCCCGGGCGCCCGCCCGCGAGCGTTAAAATCCGCTCCACGCGCTCACGAATGTAGTCGTGGGGTGCGTAGAGCACGGCAGGATCGAGGTTGCCCTGGACGCCTTTGTCCCTACCGACTCGCTCCCATCCTTGGTCGAGCGGGACGCGCCAGTCGAGCCCGATGACGTCCCCTCCGGCCTCGCTGATGTCTTCCAGAAGCTCACCGGTACCGACGCCGAAGTGGATCGTCGGACAGTCGAGGGCTCCGAGCGCCTCGAAGATGGCGGCGCTGTGTGGCTTGACGTAGCGGCGATAGTCTTCCGGGCCGAGGTGCCCCACCCAACTGTCGAATATCTGCAGCACCTGCGCGCCCGCCTCGGCCTGGGCAGTCAGGTACGCGATCGTGACGGCCGTGAGCTTGCCCATGAGCGCGGCGAACGTTTCCGGCTCCCGGTACATGAAGCTCTTCGTCTTGATGAAGGTGCGCGTGGGCCCGCCTTCGATCAGATAACTCGCCAACGTAAAGGGTGCGCCCGCGAAACCGATCAGCGCGGTCTCCGCCGGCAGCTCGTCGCGCACCATGCCGAGCGCCGCGAGCGTGGGCGCGAGAGACTCGCGGGGTTCTACGGGGCGCAGCGCGGCCACGTCGCCGGCCGACCGCACGGGGTTCCCGATGGAGGGGCCCACGTCGGGGATGAAGTCCAACTCCACACCCATGGGCACGAGCGGAAGCAGGATGTCAGCGAAGATGATGGCGCCGTCCATCCCGAAGCGCCGAATCGGCTGCAGCGTTACCTCCGCCGTCAGCTCAGGCTCTGCGCAGATGTCGAGGAGCGTGTGCCGCTCCCGCACGGCTCTGTACTCCGGCAGGAAGCGCCCCGCCTGTCTCATGAACCAGGTCGGCGTGCGGTCTACGGGCTGACACCGGCACGCCGTGACAAGGCTCGGTTCGGTCACGGCCACAGTTCGCCCGGCTGGTCGGTGAGCGCGTGGGTGGCGACGTGGACCGGCGCGTCCAGGAGCGTGTACGGCCGACCAGCCGTCGCGCGCAGCTCCCGCACGAGCTCGGAGAATCTGGGCAGATCGTCGGACTCGTAGACGACTACGAACTCGTGGTCCTGCAGGCCCGTCGAGTAAAGGAGCAACTGGCAAATCCCTTCGTAGCTCCTCCGGATCCTGATGTGCTCGTTCATCATCGCCTGGCGGCCGGGCTGATGGATCAGATACCACTCGGCTGTCTTGGAGAACGGGTACGCGATCAGGTACGGCAGTATCTCCGAGCCGAACGGATCGATCCGCCCGGCGTCGCGCGCTCCGCGGTACTGCGTGGCTCTGGTGAAGCCCCACATCACGTCCACCATGCGCACGTACCGCCGGAACGGGCGGAGCATCCGGGCGTACGCGTCGAAGAAGGTCTTCGGGTCGGTGCTTTCCAGCATGCGCACGGCGCACCAGAGGAGGAAGTCCGTCCCGACTCGGGTGGGAGACGTGCGATAGTGCCGGACCCCTTCCGCAACGCCCGACGTCTGCTCGACCCACCGGACCTGAAGCTCCGCGCGCTCGTCCTCGCTGAGGCGCCAGTAGTCGTCTGTGAGTGTGAAGATTCCGAAATGGTTGAGCGAGCTCTCCGGCGCGTCGTTTACGGCGTCGTCTTCTGCAGCCACTGGGCCACCTCCTCCGCGTGGTAGGTGATGATTAGATCGGCTCCTGCTCGTTTCATCGACACGAGGGTCTCCATCACGATGGCTTGCTCGTCGAGCCAACCCGCGCGGGCCGCCGCCTTGATCATGGCGTATTCGCCGCTCACACTGTAAGCGACCAGCGGCAGCATCGGGAAAGACTCGCGGAGCGAGCGCACGACGTCGAGGTACGCGAGCGCAGGCTTGACCATGAGAAAGTCCGCGCCCTGCTCGACATCGAGCCCTGCCTCCAACAGCGCCTCGCGCGCGTTCGCCGGGTCCATTTGATGCGCACGACGGTCTCCGAAAGCGGGCGCGCCGTCCGCAGCGTCCCGAAAGGGTCCGTAAAACGCGGACGCGTACTTGACCGCGTACGACATGATCGCCGTCTCTTCGAAGCCCGTCGCGTCGAGAGCCCCGCGAATCGCGCCGACCATGCCGTCGATCATGCCCGAGGGCGCGACGACGTCCGCGCCGCTCTCCGCCTGAGAGACCGCAATGCGACCCAATGCCTCGAGCGTCGACTCGGTGTCGATCGTGTGATCGTCCCGTAGGACGCCGCAATGTCCGTGGTCCGTGTACTCACACAAGCAGGTGTCGGCGATGATGACCAAATCGAGGCACCTCTTTCGAATCGCTCGTGCAGCCTGTTGGACCACCCCCTGAGCAGCCCAACTCCGACTGCCCGAAGCGTCCTTGTCGTTCGGGATGCCGAACAGGACGACCGCCCGCACTCCGAGTTCCGCAACGCGCTCGGCGTAGGCGGCGGACTCCTCCACGGACCGCCTGAAGACACCCGGCATGGACGAGATCTCGAACGCTCCGTCGCGCTCCGTGACGAAGAGTGGCAAAATCAGATCGTCGACCCCGAGGTGTGTCTCACGGACCAACGCGCGCAGCGCTTCCGTGCGCCGCAGCCGCTGTGGCCCTCGATGCGAAGAGGATTTGGTTGGAGTCATGGAGGGGTCGGTGACGGGCTTTGAAGTGCCCAACCCTGGTAGGTGCATAGCGCTTCGACAAGCCCCCGCGAGGTAGATTCCTCCGCCTCGACGTCGACGCGTACGCCGAGCACTCGGGCGGCTTCGCTCGTAACTGGTCCAATGGTCGCCACGACGCCCTGTTCGAGGGCCGAGGTGACATCCGGGCTACCCCCTTCCAGGAGCCCGCGAATCGCAGAGGGACTCGCGAACGTGAAGGCGTCGACCCCGGCCGCGAGGGCCCCCAGATTGGCGTTCGTCAGCGGCCGCGTCACGCACACATAGGCCGCGACCGCGTCGACGCGCGCACCGCGCGCGCGTAGCGATTGGGGCAGCGTCGCGTCGGCCAGATCGGAGCGCGGCAGCAGAATCCGGACGCCCCGCACGTCGCCCAACGCCTCCGGGATCGCGTCCGCCCTGGAGTCGGTGGGCATCGCGGCCACAGACAGCCCAGCATCGGTCAGCACGCGTCGTGTCGCGGGTCCCACCGCGGCCAGTCGGAGGCCCGCGAGGTACGGCGGCTCCAGACCCAGATCGGCGAGCCGCTCCAAGACCGACCGGACCCCGTTCGCGCTCGTGAACACAATCCAGTCGTACGCCTCACCCGAGCGCAGTGCGCGGTCCAGGGGTTCGAAGCTGGACGGCGCCGCGATCGCGATCGTCGGCACCAGGACCGGGACGGCGCCCGCCCCCTCCAGAAGCCCGCAGATCTCGCCCGACTGGGCCACGGGTCGGGTCACCACCACGCGTCGCGACGTAAGGTCGCTCAAGCGAGAAGGTCCCTCGCGCCCAGGCCGAGCGCCTCTTCCGCAAGCGAGCGACCCAATTCGACCGGGTCCACGCCGGTCGCCGAGACACGAAGGGTCTCGTCCCCATTCAGGGCACCGACGAATCCGCGTAGCTCGAGTCGCCCGCCCTCCACGTGTCGGGCCAGAGCGCCGACCGGCAGAGAGCAGCCCCCGCCGAGGCCGGCCAGGAACGCCCGCTCCGCATCCACCTCCGCGCGCACCACAGGATCGTCGATCAGCTCAAGGAGCGCGCGTGCTTCCTCGTCGTCCTGCCGGCACTGGACCGCGAGCGCTCCCTGCCCGGGAGCCGGAAGAAAGTTCTCGAGGGGCAGCAGCTCCCTGACGTGCTCGGTGAGCCCGAGCCGCTTCAATCCGGCGACCGCGAGCACGACCGCGTCGAGCGGGCCTTCGACAGCCTTCGAGATCCGCGTCTCCACGTTGCCACGCACCGGCTCCACGATCAGGTCGCCCCGTGCCGCACGAAGTTGCGCAGTCCGACGCGGACTCGACGTCCCGACCCTCGCCCCACTCGGCAACGCGGCCAGGCCACCCTCGCCGGCCCCCACGAGCGCGTCCCGCGGATCTTCCCGACTCAGGATCGCCGCAGTGACGATGCCGGGATTGTCGGCGATCGGAAGATCCTTGAGCGAGTGAACCGCGACGCGGATCCGCCGCTCGGTCAACGCCTGGTCGATCTCCGACGAAAACGCCGATCCACCCAAATCCGCCAAGACCGCATCCGCTTTGCGATCCCCGAGTGTGGAGAGCGGCATTGCGCGGGTGTCCAATCCGGGAGAAAGCTCGCGCAGCCGCTCCGATACGTGGTCGGTCTGCCAGAGCGCCAGTGCAGACGAACGGGTCCCGAGCTTCAGCTGTCCCCTGAAGGCCAGGGTCATGCCCCCTCGGGTTCCGGTGCGTCTCCGCGGTCATCGTCGAGAGCGAAGAGGCGCCGCACGATATCGGCGTACTCATCGGACTGGCCATCGGCCGAAGCCGACCGCATGGCGAGCGAGGGCTCGTGAAGAATCTTTCGGACGAGCGCGCCCGCAAGGTGCTCGATGCGCCCCCGTGTCTCGGCGTCGACGCCCTCGAAGTCACCGAAGATGCGATCCAACTCGCTCTGTCTCAGGCCCTCGGCCCCCTGCCACAAGACGCCGAGG
>JADFLD010000050.1 GCA_022564535.1 Gemmatimonadota bacterium | reverse complement strand
AGGATACCGGCGACCGCACCGGAGAACAGTTCCCATCGGCGTGTCTCCGACACCAGGAACTCTCTGCCCTCGACGGTGAGCTCGTAGAACTTCGCCCGCCGTCCGGTCTCGGTCTTGCCCCACTCGGCCTCGAGAAGGCCCTTGCTGTTGAGGCGGTGCAAAGCCGGATACAGTGCCCCCTCTTCCACGGACAGTACGCCCTGACTGTGGTCTCGAATCCACCGCCCGATGGCGTACCCGTGCAGCGCACCGCCCCGAAGGGTCTTCAGGATCAGGATGTTCAGCGTGCCGGTGAAGAGATCGCTTCCGCTCATTCCGGTTCTTCCTTCTGGGGCCCTTCCGGCCCGTTGCCTAAATGGACTATGCCTAGTCGACTAGGGTATCGTAGGTCGAGATGCCTAAGTGGGCAAGGGGTAAGGCGCCGCGGAGGTGCTGGACTCGACAACGAGCAATGCCGCCGTCACCAGTACCTAGCAGACAGGCTGCATGTTCGCGCGGGCGGGCGCTACGTTAACTCGTCGTCGTTCCTACTCCAGGTCTGGCGAGACCCTACGCGCGGTCCACTCTACTCCTACCACGGGCTGTAGCCCACAGCTAGCCCCGCTTCATCCCCCAGCTCCGATCCACTTCGAAGAGCAACTGCGCGAAGCGGGGATCTTCGCGGAGGCCATCCAGCGGATCGGGTGGTGGATACCGGAGATATAGCGTCTCGGCCCACGCGAGCTGCCCCGCCCGCTCCAGTGCGACGAAGGCCGCGTCTGCTTCACCCAAGGCGGCATGGACGAGACCCACATGGAAGTGAGCGGATCGCTTCGCGAGCGACGCCAGAATGGTTTGTGCCGTAGCCTCGTCTCCCGATACCGCCGCTGCGAGCGCCCGCGCCGTGCCTGGCCAGAATCGGGCCCAGGGCTCCGAAACCTGCTGGAGGACCGCGGTGGCCTCGTCGTCGCGCGCCAGATGATACAACACCAGTCCCTCGGTCCACCGGGAATAGTCATACTCGGCGTGCCCCTTCAGCGTACGCCGTGCTTCGGCCAGTGCCTGCTCGGCGTCCCCACAGCCCAGGTGGGCCATAGCCAGATTGCCGCTGGCTTCCGGATCCAGTGGATCCAGGCGGGCGGCTCGTAGGCCGGCGACCCGCGCTTCGTGGGGATCGCCGACCAGCAGCCTCACCCAGCACAGCCACTTGTGGGCCGCCGAGTAGCTCGGCCGGAGCTCTACCGCGCGCTCGTGCGACCGGAGCGCTTCTCGCCCCTCGCGTCGTGCGGAATGTAGACACCCCAGTGCCGCGTGTGCTTCGGCCAGCGTCGGGTCCAGCCGGAGGGCGCGCTGGATGACGTCCTCACCCCGAGGCAAGAGGGACTCGGACGGGTCGAATCGATAATCGTAGAGGAGGACTCGTGCGGTACCGAGTCCCGTCCACGCCAACGCGTAGTCTGGGTCCAGTTCGGTCGCCCGTCCGAAGTGCTCGGCGGCCTCGTGCATGCCCCCCTCTGTCCATTTCAGCAAGGCCTCCCAGGCGGTAGGCCTCAAGGTTCTGCGTGGGCTGGCGCTCCAGGCGCGCGCTCTCCTCGGACGTGAGCTCGGCGTGCACCGTAGCGGCGATCTTCCTGGCCAGCTCGCTTTGGATGTCGAATATGTTCGAGGCAGTGAGCTGCCGGTCGTACCGCTCGGCCCAGCATTGAACGCCGGTCCGCGCGTCGATGAGCTGAATGTTCAGGCGGACGCGGTCCCCCGCTTTCTGCACTCCCCCCTCCACCACCGTGCCCACTCCGAGCTCACGGGCGATCTCGGATATGCTCATGCCGGATCCGTGACACGCCTTCACTGAGGTGCGGGAGATGACCGTGAGGGCTGAGACCCTCGACAGCTCGGTCAGGAGATCGTCGTGGAGACCGGCCGCGAACGGCTCGGCGTCGCTGGTCCCGCTGAGGTTGTCGAAGGGCAGGACCGCCACCGCGCGGACGTCAAGGGCCGTCGCCGCCGCTTCGGCCTCACTCGGCAGGGTCGCTTTCGCCGTGATATCGCGGAGTCCGTCCAGTGGATCCGCGGCCTTCACCTTCGCAACCGTCTTCGTCAGCCCGTCCGGTGTGACGTCGAAGGCCCATGCGAGGACGAGGGCCAGGGGAAAGCCCAGAAGCGCCAGGCCCAGGAATAGCTCGTCCGCCCAGTCCGGCAGGCGTGAGGCGGGTATAACCACGTCGACCAGCTCGAGCCCGGTTATCGCTGCGACGACGTAGACCGCCGCGACCTGGTAGACTCTTCGGCGCTTCAGCTCTGCCAGGAACTCGCGGAGCTGCCCAGCGGAGTCAGCCATGAATTGCCGTCGCAGTCAAGACGCTGGCTCGATGTTGTGATTCGCGCGAAAAAGATTGTCGGGGTCCCACCGGGCCTTGGCTTCGGCCAGTCGGGAATAGTTGGCGCCGTATGCAGCTGGAACCCGCGGCTGCTCATCGTCGCCGAGGAGATTCACGTACACGCCGCCGTTCGCGTGGGGCGCCATGGCCACATGGACCTCGCGGGTCCAGGCCATGATTGCGGCGTCCTCGGCCGGGTCGTCCCAACCTGGAAAGATGTGCAGCCCGAACTTCGAATTCCGGTGGGGAAAGGCGGTCGCAGCGGGGTCTGCGCGGCCCACAGCCCCTCCACCGACACTGAAATAGGCGGTCGTGAAGGATCCAGGCATCGGCTCGATCATGCGTATGAACGTTGTGATCGCCTCGTCGGACAACTCGTCCAGGTAGTGCGCCCGGGAGTACCAACGATGCCCCTTGCCAAGCCCCGAGTCGAAGGCCTGCTGCAGGGCCAGATACGGCTGAGGCTCCACCATGTCCAGAATCGGCTTGCCAAGACCCTGAAACGGTGCGAGCGCCGATAGCCCTTCCTCCGCCGGGCCCGTGTGGAACAGCGCGAAGTCCACGGCTAACTGGCCGTGGTATTGCTCCGGAAACGGGGGCACCGGCGGGATCCGCAGGAAGAAGATGTAACAGGTGACCTCGTCCGGAGCGTCGGAGAAGTAGTCGCGGTAAAAACGGAGCAGCTCCTCTGCGTGCTCGAATGCGTAGATCATCTGGCCGGCCACGATCTGTGGACCGACCTCGTGGAGCGCGAACTCGAAGGTCGTGACGACCCCAAAATTTCCGCCGCCTCCGCGAATCGCCCAGAAGAGATCGGGGTTCTCGTCCGCGCTGGCCCGCACGATCTCCCCATCTGCCGTGACCATGTCGGCGCTCACCAGGCTGTCCAGCGCAAGCCCGTGCTTCCGCGCGAGCCAGCCCTCACCGCCTCCGAGCGTGAAGCCGGCCACGCCTACCGAAGACACGGTTCCTCCTGGCGCGGCCAGGCCGACCGACTGAGCTCGGTGGTCGAACGCGCCCCACGTGACGCCTGCGCCGACCCTGGCTTGCTTGGAGTCGGCGTCGATGCGCACCGAGGTCAGGAGAGAGAGATCGACGAGGAGTCCCCCGTGACTGGCGGAGTTTCCGGCGTAGTCGTGGCCTCCACTCTTGATGGTGAGGGCCACACCACGGTCGCGGGCGAAGTTCACTGCGGCCACGACATCGGAGGGCTCGGAGCAGCGGACGATGGTCGATGGACGGCTGTCGAAACGGGTGTTCCAAACGGCCCGAGCGTCGTCGTAACCGTCGTCTCCCGACCTCAGGACCTCGCCGCCGACTCGGCTCCGTAGATCGTCCGCATCGGTGCCATCGCCCTGCGACAAGGGGTCCATCGTCCGCCTCCGGGAGCAGTTGTGGGCTTCATGGCCGTTCGCATCAACATATGCTGGGCGGCTCGGACCGCCCAGGCAGACGGCCTCAGGATACCCCCCCCCCGGAAGTTTCCTCCGCATGTTGAGGGCGCAGAAGACACCGGTGCAGCATACGCGAGCCCTGAACCGATACTTCAACCGCACTCTGAAGCGCGTTGGTCGAGGGAGTCGATCTTACATGTTGTGTAGGAGCCCACGATGTCCGGGGCATTCCGCGCGGCCCATCGACCTGTCGGCTTTCCCATCCCCCCCGCATACTGAAAGATTCTCGGTGACCGACCCGCAACGGTGTCGGCTCGGTTCAGCGTGGGATCGAAGGAGAGAATGAACGTTCTCATTACAGGCATGATCACCATCGGCCTGCTGCTGCTCGGAGTGGCGAGCGACGTGGGCCAAAGGGCAGACGGTAATTTCCTGCACGTTCCTGCGCGGATTGCCGAGACAGACTCAACGCTCAACGCGGTCATCGATGAGTACTGTGTACGATGTCACAGCGACCGCAGACTGAGCGGGGACATGTCGCTGGAATCGTTCGACGCCGGGACGCCCGAGGCGAACGCCCGACTCGCGGAGAAGATCATCCACAA
This sequence comes from Gemmatimonadota bacterium, assembly GCA_022564535.1. The sequence continues at coordinate 4,264 of JADFLD010000050.1, read as the reverse complement.
GCTCCGGGCGGGCATGATGCCCCCTGTGGGTGCGCGACGTCCCCCGGAGGAGACGCTCTCTCTTCTGGCGAGTAGTCTGGAGGATCGTCTCGACGACCTGGCACGTCGGAACCCGAACCCTGGCTATCGGACGTTCCAGCGCCTCAATCGGGCGGAGTACGAGGCCTCGATTCGCGACTTGTTCGGCTTCGACATCGACGCTTCTGCGTATCTGCCGACCGAAACGCTGAGCGACAACTTCGACAACATCTCGGACACCCAGATCCTTTCCGCGACGCTCTTGGAGGGCTACATGCGGGCGGCTGCGCAGGTGAGCCGCGAGGCGGTGGGAGACGCGGCGGCGGTTCCCGCGACGACGGTCTACAAGATTCCGAAGACGGTCTCACAAATCGATCATGTGGAGGGCACGCCGCTAGGCACACGAGGAGGGATCGCCGTAACGCACAACTTCCCCGCGGACGGTGAGTACGTCTTCGAGCTCGACATGCATGGATCTCCCGACGGCCAGCTGTTTGGGCTGACCTTCACCGTTCAACGGCTGGAGATCTCTCTGAACGGCGTGCGCGTGGCTCTACTCGAGATCGATCGCTTCATGACCGAGTCGGATGTCACGGGCCTACGTCTGGAGACGCCTCCGATCCACATCCGAGCGGGTCCGCAGCTGATTGCGGCGGCGTTCCTGATCGACGAAGAGGGTCCGGTTGCGGACCTCATCAAGCCACTCGACTTCACGCTGGCGGACCCCAACATGGGTGTCGGCTACGGCGTGACCACGATGCCGCATCTGCGAGACCTCTCCATCAGCGGTCCGTTCTCCGTGTCGGGCGTGTCGGACACGCCGGCGCGACGACGCATATTCAGCTGTCGCCCGACCTCCGTGGAGGAAGAGCGCCCCTGCGCCGAGGAGATCATCGCGAGCCTGGCGCGCCAGGCGTTCCGGCGACCGCTGGAGGGTAGCGAGGTCGGGGAGCTGATGGGCTTCTTCGAAGAAGGGCAGAAGGCGGGCGGCTTCGAGATAGGCATTCGCGACGCGCTCTGGGCGATCCTGGCGAGCCCGAGATTCATCTTCCGACTGGAAGAGACGCCGGAAAACATACGGCCCGGTGAGATCTACGAGCTGGGGGACGCAGACCTGGCCTCGAGGCTGTCGTTCTTCCTGTGGGCCGCGCCGCCCGACGAGGAGTTGGTTCGACTCGCGCAGGAAGGCCGACTCCACAACGACGAGGAGCTCGAGCGACAGACCCGCCGCATGCTCGCCGATCCTCGGGCCGAGTCCCTCGCCACGCGGTTCGCGTCGCAGTGGCTGCGGCTGCAGGACCTCGAAAGGATCAACCCTGACGCCCAGCTCTACCCGTACTTCAACCACCAGTTGAAGGAGGCGATGGATCGGGAGACGGAGCTGCTCTTTCACCACATCGTCCAGGAAGATCGGAGTGTGATGGAGCTTCTCACGGCGGACTACACCTTCGTGAACGAGCGCCTTGCAAAGCACTACGGAATTCGTGGAGTGACTGGAAACGCCTTCCGTCGCGTGGATCTCCCGGGCGAGAATCGGCGAGGGTTGTTGGGCCACGGCAGCATCCTGATGATGACTTCTCACGCGAACCGGACGTCACCCGTGTTGCGCGGCAAGTGGGTGATGGAAGTGCTCCTCGGAAGCCCGCCACCTCCGCCTCCGCCCTCGGTGCCTTCTTTCGACGAGACGGCCGGTTCGGAGGACGGTCGCGTGCTGACCACGCGCGAGCGCATGGAGAGTCACCGAGAGAACCCGGCGTGCAATTCTTGTCATCGAGTGATCGACCCCATCGGGCTCGCGCTCGACAACTTCGACGTTACCGGTGCTTGGAGAATCAAGGAGAACTTGACTCCCATCGACCCGACCGGCGTCCTGTACGACGGAACCCCGATCGACGGGCCCGCTAGCCTGCGTAATGCCCTTCTCAAGCGTCCCAGCGTATTCAAGCGTACCTTCGCGAGGAATCTGATGGCCTACGCGATCGGTCGAAGGGTCGAGTACTACGACATGCCGACGATCCGAGCGATGGAGCGGAATGCGGCCGAGAACGGAGACCGCATGTCGTACTTCATCCTAGGCGTCGTGCAGAGCTCCGCCTTCCGCATGGGCCGTGCGATCGCTGCAACGGACTCCGGCCTACAGAACTAGTTCAGTCGAGATCAGAGAGGGAACGAACGATGTACCTGACCGGAAAGCACATTCAGCGGCGGACGTTTCTTCGCGGCATGGGCGCGACCGTCGCGCTTCCGTTCCTCGACGCGATGGTTCCGGCGGGTCGCATGGCGGCGACGAAGCTCGCTGAAATCGATGTCACGAGGTTCGTCGCGATCGAGATGGTACACGGAGCCGCCGGTTGCAACGAATGGGGTGCGACCCAAAACCTGTGGTCTCCTGCGAAGGTTGGACGTGATTTCGACCTGACCCCGAGTGCGCTTTATCCCTTGGAGCCATTTCGGGACTACCTCACGATCGTCAGCAATACGGACGTCGCGGGGGCAGAGGCCGAGATCCCCAGGGAGATCGGTGGAGATCACTTCCGCTCCAGCGCTGTGTTCCTTACGCAGGGACACCCGAAGCAGACCGAGGGTTCGGACGTGCGGGTCGGAACCTCCATGGATCAGCTATACGCTCAGCGATTCGGCCAGGATACTCCGATTCCGTCGCTCCAACTCTGCATAGAGAATGTCGACCAGGCCGGGGGGTGCGCCTACGGATACGCGTGCGTCTACACGGACACGGTGAGTTGGGCGGGTCCGTCCGAGCCTCTACCCATGATCAGGGATCCGCGTGTCGCCTTCGATCAGCTCTTCGGGCGCGGCGCCACCCCCGAGGACCGTGCCCAGCGCAGAAGAACCGAGCGCAGCATTCTCGACTGGGTCCAACGCGACCTGGTCAACCTCAACCGCAAGCTCGGGACCGCGGACCGTGTTCGGATGGACCGATACCTGAGCAACATCCGCGAGATCGAGCGTCGCATTCAGACGGTCGAAGACCGCAATCTGAGCGGGGAGGAGCGTGACCTCGCCGCTGCGCCCGCCGGTGTTCCGGACGACTACGGCGAGCACGTCAGGCTCATGTTCGACCTCCAGGTGCTCGCGTTCACCTCGGACATCACGAGGATCGTGACCTTCAAGATGAGCCGCGACGTGTCGGGTCGGGTCTTTCCCGAGTCGGGCGTGACGGCGGGCTTCCACTCCGCTTCTCATCACGGCGGAGACCCCGAACGCGTCCTGAGATTCAACAAGATCAACACCTACCACATGAGCTTGATCCCGTACTTCCTGGAGAAGCTCGAGAGCACGATGGAGGGCGACACGCATCTCCTCGACAAGACGCTCCTCGTGTGCGGCTCGCCCATGGGGGATCCGAACCTGCACAACCACAGGCGGTGTCCGCTCTTCCTGGCGGGTGGCGCGAACGGAAAGCTTCCAAAGGGGGGACATCATATCATGGCGGCCGACGGCACCCCGATGGCGAATGTTCTGCTCAGCGCCTTGCACATGCTGGGCATGGATGACATCGAGCGCTTCGGAAACAGCACCGGCGCGTTCTCCTTCTCAGCCGAGTCTTCGGAGACGAAATGATGAGGGGTGGGGTCAAGCGGACAGGATTGCGGATCGACGTATGGGGTGCCCTGCTGCTCTCGCTCTTCATGGCCGGATCTGCTCCGGAGGCTCCGGTGGCGGACGCCGCACAGCGTGGCGACGTGGAAACCGTGCGGGCTTTGCTCCGGCGAGGCGCGGACGTGAACGCCGCCCAGGGCGACGGCATGAGGGCTCTGCATTGGGCCGCCACGATGGGCCGTGCCGACATCATCGATGTCCTGCTCTACGCAGGTGCCGATCCCGAGTCGACGACCAGACTCGGAGCATATACTGCTCTTCACCTGGCGAGCAAGGCTGGGCACGCCGAGGCGATCGAACGGCTGATGCAGGGGCACGCGCGACCTGAGACGGAGACGTCGACCGGGGCCACAGCGCTGCACTTTGCGGCCCGGTCCGGTCGCGCCGACGCAGTCGCCACATTGATCCGCCACGGGGCGGAGGTCGATTCCCGTGCGGGCTCCGCCGAGCAGACCCCACTCATATGGGCCACGGCCTCCGATCGCGTCGCGGCCATGACCATTCTGTTGGAGGCCGGGGCGGACGTGTCACTGACGAGCTCCGTGGTCGACTACGTAGCCATCTCCGCTCAGGACAGGCCGGCCCGCTTACTGCGCCAGCGCCTGGTGACGGCGCAGCGCCTGGC
>JADFLD010000049.1 GCA_022564535.1 Gemmatimonadota bacterium | reverse complement strand
GTGCCCTGCCCCACAAGTGACGTAACTCGAAGCCACGGCCGAGTCCTCCGGACCCGGGCGGGTCGTGCGGGCTAGTCGGACCGCGAACGAAACCAGTGAGGGTGGCGCCGGTATGCGGCGCACCAGTCGTTGTACGTCGATCAATTCCGAGGCCGTGATCACGGCTTCCACCTGCGGTTCCTCCTCGCCGGTGGTGCGCATCGCGATCTCTTCCTCTTCCTTTTCGGAGGGATAGTAGATCGGCAACTCCAGCATGAATCGGTCGAGTTGCGCCTCGGGCAGGGGGTACGTCCCCTCTTGCTCGATCGGGTTCTGCGTGGCAAGTACGAAGAAAGGGGGAGGCAGAATATACGTCTGGCCTGCCGCGGTCACGGCCCGCTCCTGCATGGCTTCCAGAAGAGCCGCCTGCGTCTTCGGCGGAGTCCTGTTGATTTCGTCGGCGAGGACGATGTTTGCGAAGATCGGTCCCTTCACGAATCGGAAGACGCGGCGGCCGGTGGTCCGGTCCTCCTCAATGACTTCGGTACCCGTAATGTCGGTCGGCATCAGGTCGGGCGTGAACTGAATTCTGCTGAAGTCGAGGTCGGTCGCGTCGGCGAGCGTCTGGACGAGCATCGTTTTGGCCAGGCCCGGGACCCCGACGAGCAGCACATGCCCATTGGCCAGGAGTGCGGTGAGGAGCTCGTCGACGACCTCCCGTTGACCCACGATCCGTTTTGCGACCTCCGCTTTGATCGCGGCGGACGCATCGGCGGCGCGCTCGAGCAGTTCTATGTCGCGATCGACCGTGGTGGCTTCGTCCGTCGTGGTCATGCTCTCCTCAGTACGTGGTGTTGGACCGGCTGGGGCGGCTTTTCAGGTCGCTCGACGGCGAGACAAGGCCGGGTAGATCAGGCGCGAAGATTGAGCCGAATCCTTCGTGGCGTCAAGCTTGTGGGGGCATCGCGCGAAGCACCAGTTGGCCCCGAAAACGGGCAGGAATCCCGCTTGCGCTTTTTTTCACAAGGGCTACTTTAAGCAGGCTGTGGGGGCTACGGTTCCGATGTCGGAGACGAGTCTTCTGGGCCTGAGGGAGCGCGGTCTTGATCGAAGACCAAAAGGGTTCGGACCAGCGCCGGGAGATGATACGCGCCTCCGGCCAGTTCATGGGTCACGGTCTCACGTGGGCTCTCGCCGTTCTTCTTTTCATGGGTATTGGGGCCTGGCTCGACACGAAGGTGGGTACGGCGCCGATTCTCATGGTCTTAGGTGCGTTCGCTGGTGGCGGCGCAGGTTTCTACAATCTCTACTACCACATCGTGATCGAACCTCGTCAGCGGAACGACGCCCCGCAATGAGTGCCTCCCTGAAGTATGCGATGTCGGGTGTGTCCGTCATCACCGTCATGTTGCTGGGCGTGTGGCCGTTTCTCGACCCCGCCGGTCGAAATGGCGTACTCGTCGCCGCGGCCATAGCGCTCCCAGTCCAGATCGTCGCGTTCGCGGCCCTGAACCACTATCGGAGCCAGCTGAGCGGATTTCTCGCGGCCTGGGTGGGTGGCACGTTCGTAAGGATGGTGGTCGTCGCCGTCGTGGCCGTGGTCGTGATTCGGTCCGGGACCGAGGGTGCGGTGCCGATGCTCCTCGCTCTCGCGGGATTCTTCTTCGGACTTCTCTTGCTCGAGCCGATCTTCTTCGGCGTCGAGCCCAGCAAGTCGGTTGGAGCGTAGATGAGCCTCATCGACGTGATTCAGTGTGGAGCCGTAGCAGCCCAGGAGCACGGTGCTACGGGAGGGGCCCCGGATCTCAAGGGGATGCTCACACACCACCTTCTCGACGCGAGCGAGATCGAGCTGCGGCTGCTGGGGCACGGCTGGACGTTGGATCTCTCTCGGTTCAGTATCCCTCCCCTGCATATCCCCGGTGGGCTCACGATCGATTTTTCGCCTACCAAACACATCGTCTTCATGTTCTTGGCGGCGATCCTGTGTCTCGTGGTTTTTATCCCGATCGGCCGCGCGATGGGCGACAAATACACGACGAAAGCCCCCACCGGCAGGGCGAACGCGATCGAGGCCATGGTGGTCTACTTTCGGGATGAAGTCGTTCGTCGGAATATTGGTGACGGAGCGGATGCGTATACGGGATATATCCTTACGCTATTCTTCTTCATCCTATTTATGAATCTGTTGGGCCTGCTTCCGTGGGGATCGACGGCGACGGGAAATTTCATGGTCACGGGCGCCCTGGCTCTCGTCACCTTCGTCGTTGTCGAGGTCTCGGGCATGCGTGCATTGGGTCTGAAGGGCTACATGCGCACGATCTTCTATGCGCCCCCGGGGCTGAACCCGATCGGGACTTTTATCATGCTCCTGATCCTGACGCCCGTCGAGTTCATGGGGAAGCTGACGAAGCCGTTCGCGCTCATGATTCGGCTCTTCGCGAACATGATGGCCGGGCACACCCTCGTCCTTTCGTTGCTCGGCATGATCTTCATGTTCGCATCGATCGGACCCGCGAAATGGGGTGTCGTCGGGGCCTCCCTCGGGATGGTCGGCCCGATAATGATTCTGGAGCTCTTCGTGGCGTTCCTCCAGGCCTATATCTTCGCGATGTTGACCTCGGTCTTCATCGGAATGATTCGCCACGCACATTAGTCTTGCACGTTTGAATTCAACCCGTCGATAGACGACAAATCTCCAAGGAAAGCGACATGCTCTACGGAATGCTCGCCGTTGTTCAGGCCGTCGACCCCGGGACAGCACAGGGTTCTATGGGTCTGCTGGGCGCCGGAATCGGCATCGGCCTCTCGGTCATCGGCGCCGGCATCGGTATCGGCCAGATCGGTAACGGCGTCGTGCAGGGGATCGCGCGTCAGCCTGAGGCTGCCGCCACGATTCAGACCGCTGGCATCATCTTGGCGGCCCTGATCGAGGGTGCAGCCCTCTTCGGTCTCGTCATCACGATCCTCTACAAGTTCTTCTAGGCCGTTTTCCGGCGCCGTACCCATTTGCTGGGGGCGGCGAGACGAAGCGAGGACGTCAAGACGATTCTGTCGACGTCCGTGCCCAAAGAACAAGCGGAGCGATCATGAGAGCGAGTCGGATTCTACCGGCCATGCTCGTTTTGGCCGCCAGTACGCCAGAAGCCCTTTGGGCCCAAGGGGGTGGAGAGGGAGGCGAAGACGCCCTCTTCGACATCAACTTGGGTCTGAGCGCTTGGACTTTGCTCGTGTTCCTTGGACTGGTGTTTGTTCTACGAAAGTGGGCGTGGGGGCCGATCCTCGACGCGGTGGACGCTCGTGAGAAGGGCATCCAGGCCGCGCTCGACGAGGCGGCTGGACGCAACGAGGCGGCGGCGGGTCTGCTCGCCGAGCACAAGGAGCAGTTGGCCGACGCACGCCGTCAGGCGAACGAGCTCATCGCCGAAGGCAAGGCCGTGGGCGAGCGGGTTCGCAAGGAAATCGAGGAGAAGGCGCGTACCGAGGGGCAGGCCATCGTCGAGCGGGCCCGGGTCGAAATCGAACGAGAAAGGGACGCGGCTCTCGACATGATGCGAAGGGCGTCGGTCGACTTGGCTCTGGCGGCTGCGTCGCGCCTGATTCAGGAGAACCTCGATCAAGACAAGGACCGTGAGCTCGTCGAGCGGTATCTGAGTGAGATGGATGGCAGTGGTGGGGCGCAGGCGTGAGGGACGAGACCGTCGCACGGAACTACGCGGAGACGCTCTTCGAACTCGCGATGCGCAACGACGCGCTACAGGAGTATGGTGACGCCATCGAGACCGTGGCGCAGCTCATCGAGGAGGATCCTCGGTTCCGACTTTTTCTCGAGACGCCGCGTATCGATGACGACGACAAGAAGCAGGTGGTGCGGCGCGCGTTCGGCGACGTGCTCCCGAGGCACGTCTTGAACTTCGTTCTGGTGACGATCGACAAGCGGCGGCAGCGGCTGCTCCGCAGTATTTCCGGGCAGTATCAAGGCTTGCTCGATGCTCACATGGGCCGCGAGCATGTGCAGGTGACGGTGGCGCGTCCGGTGGACGACGCCACGAGGCAGGTGATAACCGAGAGGCTGTCCGCAGCGCTCGGTAAGGAAGCGATTCCCCACATACGGGTGCAGCCCGAGATCTTGGGGGGACTCGTCATTCGCACTGGTGACACGATCTACGACGGATCGATACGGCGGCGCCTCGACGCAATGCGTCGACGGTTGCTCCAAGTCGAGCTGCCCGCCGCAGTCGGCGACGCAGCCGGCGCCTGACCCGATCACAACTTCTAGGACCCAATAGAGATGGCCAACGACTCCCAGCTCCGAGCCAGCGAGATCAAGGACGTCCTCCTCAAAGAGATCGAGCGTTACGAGGACGATCTACAGGCCGAGGAGATCGGCGAAGTCCTCGAGGTGAAAGACGGTATCGCGCGCATCTACGGCCTTACCAAGGCCATGGCGTCGGAGATGCTCGAGATCACGTCGTCCGGCTCCGGTGACACCGTGATCGCCCTGGCGCTGAACCTCGAAGAGGACAACATCGGCGCGGTCATCATGGGTGACTGGACCGCGCTCCACGAGGGCGACCAAGTGCGGCGTACCGGCCGCGTCCTCGAAGTGCCCGTCGGTCCGGGCTATCTCGGCCGGGTCGTCGATCCGCTGGGTGAGCCACAGGATGGCAAGGGCCCGATCGACGGCATCGAGGGCTCGCGCCAGATCGATATCGTCGCCCCTGGTATCGTGAAGCGGCAGCCGGTCAACCAGCCGATGCAGACCGGGATCAAGGCGATCGACTCGATCATCCCGATCGGCCGGGGCCAACGGGAGTTGATCATCGGCGACCGCGGCACGGGCAAGACCGCCGTGGCCATCGACGCGATCATCAATCAGAAGGACACCGATGTCATCTGCATCTACTGTGCCATCGGTCAGCGGGCCGGCAAGGTGCGCGGAGTGGTGGAGACGCTCCAGGACCACGGCGCGATGGACTATACGATCGTCATCATGTGCAGCGCGGCCGACCCGGCGCCGATGCAGTACATCGCGCCGTATGCCGCGACCGCCCTCGGCGAGCACTTCATGTGGCAGGGAAAGCACGTGCTCGTGATTTACGACGATCTCTCCAAACATGCCCAAGCCTACCGACAGCTCTCTCTGGTCCTTCGGCGTCCTCCGGGGCGCGAAGCATACCCGGGCGACGTCTTCTATCTGCACTCGCGATTGCTCGAGAGGGCATCGAAGCTCGCCGACGATCAGGGTGGGGGATCGCTCACGGCGTTGCCGATCATCGAGACACAGGGCGGGGACGTGTCCGCGTACATCCCGACAAACGTAATTTCGATCACGGACGGTCAGATTTTCCTGGAGCCCGACCTCTTCTATTCCGGTGTCCGTCCTGCGGTCAACGTCGGAATTTCGGTCTCCCGCGTGGGTGGCGCGGCCCAGATCAAGGCGATGAAGAAGGTTGCTGGGCGCCTGCGTCTCGATCTGGCCCAGTACCGCGAGCTCGAGGCCTTCGCCCAGTTCGGCTCGGATCTCGACGCGGTGACCCAGCGTCAGTTGGCTCGAGGGGCGCGGACGGTTGAGATACTCAAGCAGCCTCAGTACCAGCCGATGGCGGTCGAGAGCCAGGTCATCTTGATCTACGCGGTGACCAACGGCCTCCTCGACAATGTCGCCGTCAACAAGGTAAAAGAGTGGGAGCAGGGCTTCCATGACCACATGGCCGCCAAGCACCAGGACATCCTGGACGCGATCCGTGAGGGTGGCGAGTTGACCGACGAGATCACCGAGAGCCTCGTCGCCGCGATCGAAAGCTACAACGAGTCGTTCGCGGCCGAGCAGGACGCTGTCGAGGCTTCGGCCTGACGCGGCTCACGAAACTGATCACTCAGGCATAGAGGAAGAGACGACGTGGCTGGCTCCAGGGATGTCAAACGCAGGATCAAGTCGGTCGAGAATACCCGACAGATCACGCGTACGATGGAGCTCGTGGCGACTTCGAAGCTGAAGCGGGCCACGGACCGGGTACGTGCCGCGCGGCCCTACGCCGAGGCGCTCCGCGACATCGTGGCGGGGCTTTATTCTCCCGGCCTCTCGGAGCGGTATCCGATTCTGCGGCGCCCCGAGGAGGAGAAGCGGGCGGCCGTGCTCCTGCTGACGGCGAATCGAGGTCTGTGCGGGGGCTTCAACTCGAATCTGATCAAGCGGGCCAGCAGGCTCATGCACGATCTGCGGGGTCGCGGGATCGAGACCGAACTCCACGTCGTGGGTAAGAAGGGCGTCGCGTATTTTCGCTTCCGCGGCGAGGAAATGGTCACGACGCGGATTGACGTCAGCGATCACCCCACGGTCGATGATGCCGAGTCGATCATAGGGCCCATCCGGGACCGCTTCGAGAACGGCGACATCGATTCCGTCTATCTGGTGAGTTCGAAGTTCGAGTCGGCGATGTCGACACCCCCGCACACACGGGACCTGTTGCCGATCGCGCCGGATGGTGACGCGTCGTCCGCGGACGTCTACATCCTGACGCCGAGCGGTGACATGATCCTGGAAAGAATTCTGCCCGCGTACATCCGAAACGCCGTGTTCACGGCGCTGGTAGAGAACGCCGCCGCGGAGCAGGGTTCTCGCCGGTCGGCGATGAAGAGTGCGACCGACAATGCCGGTGATGTGCTCGAGCACCTCACCCGCACATACAACCGGGCCCGTCAGGCCCAGATCACGCAGGAGATCGCCGAGATCGTCGGTGGCTCCGCCGCCCTCGAGTAGTTGGGACACAGGACATCATGACTGAAAACACAGGAAGAGTCGTCCAGGTTATCGGGCCGGTCCTCGACATCGAGTTCGAGGCCGCCCATCTGCCGAATATCTACAACGCGCTGACCCTCCAGATGACGAATACTGCGGGCGAGGAGGTCGAGCTCGTTGTCGAGGTACAGCAGCACATTGGTCGTGGCCAGGTGCGCGCGGTGTCGATGTCTTCGACCGACGGAGTGACGCGCGGCATGCTGGTCACGGACACAGGTAGCGCCATCTCGGTGCCGGTCGGGGATGCGGCGCTGGGCCGCATCCTCAACGTCCTTGGTGAGCCGGTGGACGAGTTGGGACCGGTCGGTGGGGAGGGGGCGGCAGAGGTCGAGCGCTGGCCGATTCATCGACTCCCGCCGAAGTTCGACCAGCTCGAGCCGAAGACCGAGATCTTCGAGACAGGTATCAAGGTGGTGGACCTGCTCGCTCCGTATGTGAAGGGCGGCAAGACCGGTCTCTTCGGCGGTGCGGGGGTGGGTAAGACCGTCATCATCATGGAGCTCATCAACAACATCGCGACGGAGCACGGTGGCAAGTCCGTCTTCTGTGGCGTGGGTGAGCGGACGCGCGAGGGCAACGACCTTTGGCTGGAGATGAAGGAGTCGGGTGTGCTCGAGTCGACCGCGCTCGTCTACGGCCAAATGAACGAGCCTCCGGGAGCTCGCCTGCGTGTGGGTCTCTCCGGTCTGACCATTGCCGAGTACTTTCGCGACGTGGAGGGGCAGGACGTCCTCCTCTTCATCGACAACATCTTCCGCTTCACGCAGGCGGGCTCCGAGGTGTCGGCGTTACTGGGACGGATGCCGTCGGCCGTGGGATACCAGCCGACGCTCGGTACCGAGATGGGCGAGCTCCAAGAGCGCATCACCTCGACGACGTCCGGCTCGATCACGTCGGTGCAAGCGATCTACGTGCCGGCCGACGACCTCACGGATCCGGCCCCGGCCGCCGCCTTTACGCACCTGGACGCCACGACCGTTCTGTCGCGAGCGATTTCTGAACAGGGCATCTATCCCGCGGTCGATCCGCTGGACTCGACGTCCCGGATCATGGACCCGCAGTTCATCGGTGAACGCCACTACAAGGTCGCCACCGATGTCCAGGCGATTTTGCAGCGCTACAAGGATCTCCAAGACATCATCGCGATTCTCGGGATGGACGAGCTGACCGAGGAGGACAAGATCATCGTCGGACGCGCCCGACGGCTCGCACGTTTCCTTTCTCAGCCGTTCTTCGTCGCCGAGCAGTTCACCGGCATTCCGGGCCAGTACGTGAAGCTCGAAGACACGGTCGAGTCCTTCGAGCGTGTCGCTGCGGGTGAGTTCGATCACCTGCCGGAACAGGCGTTCTACATGCAGGGTGGCATCGAGGGCGTGGTCGCCGAGGCCGAACGCCTGGCCGCTGAGGGATAGGCCATGGCTTCGCTGAACGTGCGCGTCGTCTCACCGGACAAGATCGTCTTCGAGGGCGAGGCGTCCGCCTTGGTCGCGCCGGCGTGGGATGGTCAGGTCGGCATCTTGCCGGGGCACGCGCCCATGCTGGCGCTGCTGGGATCCGGCCGGCTCGACGTCGAGCGCCCCGGCGGTGGAAGTGATTCGTTCCACGTCGCGGGCGGAGTGCTCAAGGTGGAGCGGAACACCGTGACGCTCCTCACCGAGTATGCCGGCGACGAACCCCCGGCCGAGGTCCCTGCTTCTGCGATCGTCTTCGCGGAGGACGTGGAGGGCTGACGGTGGGCTTCGTGGACGTGGCGTTACTCTATGGGTACCGCAGGCTACTCCGGTGAGGCTCGATCTGCACGTCCACACCACGGCCTCGGACGGCTCTTGGTCGCCTGAGG
>JADFLD010000334.1 GCA_022564535.1 Gemmatimonadota bacterium | reverse complement strand
CGCAGAAGTCGGCGGGCTCGTCGAGCGGGTCCACCGCGCCGGTATTGGTCGTGCCGGCATTTCCACAGACGGCGATCGGTGTCAGACCCGCCTCCCGATCATCGGCGACCATGCGAGCGAGCTCGCCCATGTCCAAGCGGAAGTACTCGTCGCTGCGAACCTTGCGGACATACTCGGGACGGACGCCGACGATCGTCGCTGCCCGGCTCAGGGCCGTGTGGCTCTGATCGCTCATGTAGACGGTAGCGCCTACGGGTGCGCCAGCAGCCTCACGTGCCGCCACGAAGGCGTCGAGGCTGGCCGCGGAGCCACCGCTGGTGAAGAGCCCTCCGGCAGTCTCTGGATACCCGAGCCAGTCCCGGAACCAATCGATGACGACGACCTCGAGCTGGCTCGGCCCGCTCGCACCGAGCCACGTGCCCTGGAAGACGTTATATCCGGCCGCCATGAAGTCGGCCAACACGCCGGGCCAGGTGGCCGACGACGGTACGAACGCGAAGAACTTCGGGTGGTCCACTCGGCTGGCCACCGGGAGGATCTCTCGAGCGGCCCGTTCCAGAACCTCCTCGGGTGAACGTCCTTCCTCCGGTGGCGGCTCGCGCATGATCGCCTCGAGCTCGGCCCGTGAGCCTCCCCGCCACGCGGGCTCGTCAGGCAACGTCGCGAGTCGCTCTACGACGAGTCGAGCCGCGAGTGCGGCCAACTCCAGCATCCGCTCGGGCGAAAGCTCCAACTCACTCCGGGGCGTATCTTCCATCGACGACGTCATGCCGATAATTTTCCTTTTATGTCAGCAGAAATGTCCACAGGCAGGCAGGTCACTTTCCGCGTTCTCGACGCGATGGATGCCCCCCATTCCGGTCGTATCTTACGCCTTCGCCTACAGTCTGGTGAAGCGCCCTCGATCAAATCGCTCAAGGGCGCCGAAATGCTCGCAGTGTCTCCGAGTGGGGACGAGTGCCGAATCCGCATCAACGGCTTCGCTGTCTTCGGTGGGAAGCCGAGCGATGTCCGTCTCGCCCGCACCGGCCGCATCGACGTGCACATCGACGAAGTCGATGACGGGGGTCCGGTGGGCCTTCGCTGGGAAGTCTCGCCGCTGCCCTGATATGTGGCAGTCCACCAAGTCGCGGTAGCCAACTCCGCGACCGTTCCGCTACACGACACTAATTCGCGCGGATGCCCGGCGGCTCTCGGTTGAACGTGTCGATGAACCAGTCACGGTATCGTTCGATCTCACCGGGATTTTCTCTCACCCACTCCGCTCTGCTCGCCGCGAATTCGCCGGGCCGCGCGGTGAACATGAACGCCTCCAAGAAGCCGGCGTCCATCGCGTAGACTAGCTCGTCGAGAGGCGAAAAAGGCGCCGTGTCGAAGACCGTGCGTCCGAGAATCCATGCGTCCGCAATCCGCGTCACGATCGCGTGTTCGAGGTCGTATCCCACCGCAGTCGGAGCCTCTGGAAGCCACTCCTCTTGGCGGTCCATGGCGACCATCAGATGGAGGTGCCCGTAGATCTGGTAGACCAGGGCGGCGTCCGATCCTCCGAGAGGTATTCGGATGGTTACGGTATCCTGGCCCAGGACCATCCCTTCCCAGGGGAAGTTCTCAGCAGTCGAGCTTTCTCCCACGACCCAGAACGAGGGGTCTTCTCGGATGTTGCGCTGCTCGCGCGTGACCCACTCGTTGACCTCCTTCATGTGCTCGGGATCGGACCGGATTCGGGCACCCGAGTGAATGACGATCGGACGCGAAGGCGGAAGTTCAGGGACCACGGCGGCGCAGGCACCCTGCACGACAAGCATCCCCAGGACACCCACTCGCACCACGGTTCCGGGCCTGGGGAGAGTCGAGCGCGGAGCGAGAAGGCGCGAAAGGGCCCTCAAGGGGAGAATCTTCAACCTTGACACTGTACGGTCCTTGGTCCGAATTGATGGTACGATGAACAAATGTTACAGAGGATAAGGCAGTGCAAACCACCCTTACTGACGAGGCTCGCGAATTTCGCGCTCCTCAGACAATGACACCCGCAGAGTTGGGCGACAATCTGGCTCGGCTCGTTTGGGAGAGCTTCTCGGACTTCCTGTCGCAGGAAGACGTCGAGACTCCCCTACCTGACATAGATACCCTATACGACGCCGATGGTGGCGCGGATCACACAGCCGAGGAAGCGTTGATCTTGTTCCT
>JADFLD010000048.1 GCA_022564535.1 Gemmatimonadota bacterium | reverse complement strand
CGGCGGTGGCGCGGCCATGCGATCCAGTTTCTCCGCCCATTCCCGCTTCAAGGGCCCCAAGAGGGGACGCAACAACCGCAACATCCACGGCGGCAAGTTCGAGAGCTGCTCAAACTTGCCCAGCCGCTCGTGATACCGCGGATAGCCCCCAAACAACTCGTCCGCTCCAATTCCCGAGAGGGCGACCTT
Organism: Gemmatimonadota bacterium; assembly: GCA_022564535.1. The sequence goes on along the minus strand of JADFLD010000048.1, from coordinate 8,566 downwards.
CACGTGTTGCGCCGCCAACTTCGACACCAAATAGGTCGGCAACACGGCCGAATCACCGTTGGGTTCATCTAAATGCCACACGATTCGCGGCAACATTTCCAGCGCGTCGTCGGGCGTTACCGTGATTTCGTGATGGGTCGTCCCCGCATGCTTGGCCACGGCGCGCGCAAACGGCATCTCGTCGAACTGCGTGTGGGCAAAGGAAACGCTAAACGTGTTGATCGGAATGTCGGTTTCCCGCGCCGCCACAACGGTCGCCAAGGATGAATCCAGCCCGCCGCTCAAATACGCGCCCACAGGCACATCGCTGCGCATCCGTAATCGCACGGAATCCAAAAACAATTCGCGAACACGATCCGTCGCATCGCTTCGTGACATCGACGTCGTGGCGATCGTGGTCGGCCGTGGGCGCCGTCTCCTGCGATACGAACATATTGAAGACGCATGGCGGCCTTGAGCCCCGGCCTTCGCGTCCGCACCGCTTCAGCCCGCGGAGACCACCTCGAGCGATGCGCCCACGTCTCGTCCGATCGCTTGCGCGATCAGCCGGACCTGATCCAGGAGTTCCTGGAACTGCGCGGGATACAGGGATTGAGCCCCATCCGACATCGCGTGCGGAGGATTCGGGTGTACCTCCACGATGAGCCCGTCGGCTCCGGCGGCGACCGCTGCACGGCCCATCGGTGTGACCTTCGCCCGGAGTCCCGTGCCATGGCTCGGGTCCGCGATGATGGGTAGGTGCGACAGGGCCTTCACCACGGGGATGGCCGCCAGATCGAGAAGGTTCCGAGTGTGACTGGCGAAGCTGCGCACCCCCCGCTCACACAGGATCACGTCGCGGTTACCCTCCGCGAGAACATACTCGGCCGCGAGGAGCAGCTCCTCGATCGTCGCCGCCATCCCTCGCTTCAGCAGCACGGGCTTCCCCACCCGTCCCGCCCGGCGAAGAAGCGCATAGTTCTGCATGTTTCGCGCGCCTATTTGTACGATATCCGCGTACTCGGCGACGAGGTCCACACTGTCCGTGTCGAGGGCCTCAGTCACGATCATCATGCCGGTCTCTTCGCGAGCACGGGCCAGGTATTGCAGTCCCTTCAGCCCGAGCCCCTGGAACGAGTACGGGGAACTGCGGGGCTTGAAGGCCCCTCCGCGAAGAACCGTCACACCCATCTCGCGAAGCTGGTGCGCGATCTCCAGGATCTCGCCCTCGCCTTCGACGGCACAGGGTCCCGCCATGATGACCAAGTCCGACCCACCGATCACCGTCCCGTTGGGGAGCGTGATGACGGTGTCGTCCTCCTGCCACTCCCGGGACGCCTGCTTGTATGGAGGCGTCACGGGAACGACGTCCAGGACTCCGGCGAGTGACGAAAGCCGACCCGCATCGACCCTGCTGTCGTTGCCGATCAATCCGACGGCGGTACGCTGACGGCCCAGAATGGGGCGCGCCGAATAGCCCATTTCCTCGATCGTTTCGACGACCCCCGAGATCTCTTCCTCGGTGGCGTTTTGCTTCATGACGACGAGCATCGGGCCCGCTCGGATGTAAGGTTGGTAGCCCTGAAATTTATCTGACCCCGGTCCAACGGTCTACCGCTTGGTCCGCTCAGTCCCAGATTCTAGCACAACATCACCAGAAGCGAGTTCCATGCGAAGCCCGTCGCGGGCGACGACCGCCTCGCCCTCGTACGATTTCCTGACGCGCGCCAGGGCGTCATCAGGTGTCTGCGGTGGATACACGTGCGATAGCACAAGCAGTTTGGGGACCGCGCGCCGAGCCAGGCTGGCCACGGTCCTTGGAGACAGGTGGGTGCCCAAATCCGGCGGGTCACCGAGCGCGCACTCGGCGACGATCACGACGCACCCGGCAAGGAAGTCGGCGACGTCCGTGGACGGTCCCGTGTCACCGGTGTAGCCGAGGCTCCCCCACGTACCCACCAGACGGAACGCGACGGACTCCTCGGTGTGTGGCGTAGGGCAGCAACGCACGGACGTTCCGATCCAGTCCCCATTCCAGTGGTCGGATTCGCTGAGCTCAACCACTCTTACATCGAAGCCAGGATCGAGTATGTACGCGCCAAACGCCGCGGCCAACCTTCCCAGAAAGTCGCGGAAGCCCAGGGGACCGATCAGCGTAAGCGGGCGGGCCCGGCCCGAAAACTTCAGGGCCGCGAGCAGCGCGGCCAGATCGCCCACATGGTCCGTGTGGTAGTGCGAGATCGCGACCAGGTCGATGTCCCGCCAGGCGATGCCCCAACGCGCCAGGCCGTGCAGCGTACCCGTCCCGCAGTCGAGCAGAATCCCACGCCCTTGGACGTCGAGATGGAAAGCAGCCGAGCACCGAGCCGCGTCGGGAAGGAGCGTTCCGGACCCCAGAACGGTGAGAACCGCAGGTGAGCCGGTCGTCTGCACGGTCCGAAACGATCGCAGGGACGAGGCCCGGCGTCAGGCGACCCCGGCGGCCTGCAGAGCCTCTTGCAGCCTTACTCCCACGATCGTGCTCACTCCCGGCTCCTCCATCGTGACGCCGTAGATCCAATCCGCCGCCTCGATCGTCCTCGGATTGTGGGTGATCACGATGAATTGCGTCTCCTTTTTGAACTCCTGCAGCATCCGGATGAAACGGCCGATGTTATTTTCGTCGAGCGGGGCGTCGACTTCATCCAATACACAGAAGGGGCTTGGCTTCACGAGGTAGATTCCGAACAGCAGTGAGAGCGCCGTCAGCGCCCGCTCCCCACCGGAAAGCAGATCGATGCGTTGTGTCCGCTTGCCCCGAGGCGACGCGTGGATCTCGATGGGCGATTCGAGTGGATCGTCGGGGTCCTGGAGCCAGATATCGGCCTCTCCGCCCTCGAAGAGTCGCTGGAACGTCGCGCGGAAGTTCTCCCGGATCAGCTCGAACGTCCTCGTGAACAACTCGGTGGCCGTCTTATTGATCTCCCTGATCGCCGACCTCAGATCGTTGCGCGCCTCGATCAGATCCGCTTGTTGCGTGGAGAGAAAGTCGAGTCGCTCGCTCTCTTCAGCGTGCTCTTCAACCGCCAAATTGTTCACGGGTCCGAGTCGCTCCAGAGCGACAATCAACTCGTCTAATTCCGTCTCCAGATCCTCGGCCTCCCCTTCGACCGGCTTGGCCTCGGTGAGCAGCACGTCCAGGGGGCGGCCCCACTCGCCCTCCAACCGCTCTCGAATGCGTTCGATTCGACCGCTGACCTCCCCCTGCTCGAGCTCGAGCGCGTGCCTATGGTCGGATGCCGCACGCTCGGCGGTGCGAGCCTCTCTCACCGTGCCCTCGGACTTCCCGAGGGATTCCGAGAGAGTCTGAAGGGACTCGTGACGTTCCTGAACCTCGGATTCGGCGGTGGTTCGCTCCGCGAAGAGTACCTCGGTCGCCTCGTCCCCCTCGACTCGGAGGGCGCGTGCCTCGGCCCGTACCTCTCGAAGGCCCTCTTCCTCCGCGTCTAGCGCGCTCACGCGCTCCCCCGCCTGAGTCCGAGAAGTCGCGATGGTCTCGAGTCGGTCGCTGGCCCTCGTGACATCTCCCTCGAGTCGAGCCACGTCCACAGCCAGGCGAGCGTCCTCGGCACGAGCGGTCTCCCACTCCTCCTGAACCTGCTCAGCCGCCGCCCGCGCAGCGTCTTGCTCCCCCTGCAACCCCGACTCCTGCTGCTGCAAGACGTCGCGATCTTCCCTCGCCTCCCGAGCCCGCTCGGTCGCCCTGCCCCGCGCAGCCTTCGTCCCCTCGACCTGGCGAGCGAGGTCATCGCGAAGCCGGTCCATGCGACCTTGCTGGTCGGTCTGTGCCGCCAGCTCACCGCGAACTCTGCGGTGCCCGTCCTCCGCAGCGCGGTGCGCCACACGGGCCGCTTCGATCGCAGTCTCGGCCTCACGCATCGCCTCTTCGGCGGCGGCGCGCTCAGCGTGGGTACGTTCCACCACGGCGACCGCATCCGCGTGCTCTTCGGTCACGTGCTTCAGTTGCTCCTTGCGCTCGAGAACGCCTGAGCCTCCCGACGGGTTGCCCACCCTCACGATGCCACGGTGCTCCGTTACCGGAACTCCCTCCGGGGAACCCTCGGGGGTCTCCACGCCGCCTAGCAACGCTCGGACCCAGGGCCCACCGTCGCCCTGCACCTGGAGGCGCTCCAGCAGGCCACCTTCGGCGGCCTTCGAGCGGCTCGGGACACGATCGAGCGCCAGCAGGATCAGGCCGCCCCCACCCTCCCACTGTGTCGAGAACCAATCGAGCGTCCGGTCGAGAGCCGACCGATCCTTTACGACGAGCGCGGTGGAAAGCGAACCCAGGTAGGCCTCGACCGCGAGCGTCGCTACGGCATCCCCCTCGATGAAGTCGCTGACGATGCCGAGAATGCCCGGGTCGCCCAAGTCGAGCGCCGCCTTCACCACCGGCTCGACTCCCTCTCGGCCGCGATCGAGGCTCTCGAGCGCCGACCTTCTGCCGTGGAGCATCGCGACGCGATCCGAAGCACTCCGATCCGCGGCACCGGCCTCGTCGAACGACTCTCGGACGCTCTCGACGCGCCTCGAACAGTTATCGACCTCGTCGCGAGCGTTTTCGAGCGCCTGCGCCAACTCATCGAGGTGACCCGAGAAGAGGTCCCCCTGAGACTCGAGATCCAAGAGCGCGTCCGCGGTCGTCGACAGTTCGCCCGTCACCTGCTCAAAGCGACGTTCCAGTTCCTGCGCCTGGGCGTCCGAAGCCTCGGCGTCTCCCTCGAGTTGGGCGCCACGCCGGGCGATCTCGCGACCGCGCGACTCGACACTCTCGAGCTCCGTGCGGGCCTGCTGGAACCGTTCGCGCACCTTCTGCACTTTGGCGGACTGCTCCTCGGCGACTGCCCTCGCCCGGGCCAGATTGTCAGAAAGTCCGTCCCGGCCGTGGGAGAGGTCCGCCTCGTCCTTTTCGAGCGCTGCTACCCTGCCCCGCGCCTCCGTCCTCTCCTGGTCGATCTGAGCCAGTCGGCGCTCCGCGTACGACGCACGCTCGTCGGCAACAGCAAGATCCCGTTCCCAGCGGACGAGCTGCTCACGAACGGTGTCCAGGATCTTGGCCGCGGCGACCCGTGCCCGCTCGGCGTCGACCTCCTTCAGCCGAAGCGCCTCGAACTCGGTCTCGGCCGCCGCCAGTTTCGCCACCATCCCCTCACCGGTTTGGAGGTCGCCCGCGACGTCCTTCTCGATAATGACGAGACGTTCACGGAGCGTGTCGAGTTGGTGGCGAACGACTTCGACCTCGACGTCGAGCCGCCGCTTACGGTACTCGGTGTAGCGTTGCGCCTTCCCTTTCTGCCGGGCCAGCGAGCGGACCTTGGAGTGGACCTCCGAGATGACGTCAGCGAGGCGCTGCAAGTCCATCTCGGCCCGCTCCAGGCGTCGCAACGCTGCCTTTCTCCGGTCCTTGTACTTCCCGATTCCGGAGGCCTCCTCGAAGAGTCCTCGCCGTTCCTCGGCGCGATCCGACAGGATGGCGTCGATCATCCGGTTCTCGATCATGGCGTACGCATTCGCGCCGAGCCCGGTGTCTCGATACAGGTCGATAATGTCCTTCAAGCGTACCGTGGACCGGTTGATCGAATACTCGCTGCCGCCATCGCGGAAGATCTGGCGTCCGATCTCGACCTCTTCGAAGGGGACCGGCAGCGCGCCGTCCTCATTGCTGACCGTCAGCGACACAAAGCCGCGGTTCACCGGACGACGATTCACCGTGCCCTGGAAGATCGCCTCTTCCATCTTGGCGCCTCGAATCGCCGTGGGCCGCTGCTCACCGAGCACCCAGCGGATGGCATCGGCAATGTTCGACTTGCCGCACCCGTTCGGCCCCACAACGGCTGTGATTCCGTCGTGAAACTCGATCGTGGTGCTATCCGCGAAAGATTTGAACCCGTGAATCTTCAGCGTCTTGAGCTTCATCCGGTACCCAAAGCAGAGCGGAAGCCGCCGATGGGATCCACGAGGGCCGTTGCGCCGTTCGATGCTTGGGGAACCCCGGCGGCGCCGAGGATCACCTTGAACACGACGCCCAATATCGCAGCGATCGCGACAGCGAGAACCACGAACAGAGTCGTCCTACGGGCACCGCCCGAATCACCTGAGGGCTCGCCAGCCGGAGTGGTGCCGACGTCCGGGGCGCTGACAACCACGCCCCCTGGACCCGGGCCGGTCACGGCCCGTACGAGTGGCTCGAGGTCCCGAATCGGGACGGGAGCGGGCGCCCCAGCATTCGCCAGCACCACGATATCGGAAGCCGACCCCAGAAACGCAGCGGTCCCGCTTTCGCCGTCCTGAACGAAGAGAGCCAGGATGACGCCTGCTTCAGTCATGCCGGCGGACAGCCGATGCCAGCGAGGACTCCGGGCCACCGTGTGCGAGTCGGCCACGGCCGTCCCCGCGGTGATGAGAAAGAGGTTGCCCTCGTCCAGCGGCTGAGAGACCCTTTGAACGGATGCGCCGTAGAGTACAGCGTCCGAGAGCCCTTCTCCGTTGGAGACTCCGGCGGCGGTGTGGAGGGAGGGTCGCTGCAGCCCGCCGTCGACGAGAATCACCCGCCGTCCCTGTTGGCTCCACGATCGCGCGAGACTCACGGCCGCGGGCGCAGCCCATCCGTCGGCCACGGCCCGTTCCGACGCGACGAGGACGACGACCCGCCCCGCTCCACCACCCTCTGGAACCGGAGGTGCCACCCCATTCAGGGGCTGCCATTCGGGAAGTTCGGCCATCGTCTGCTCGTGGAAAAACGAAGCACCGAGCCATCCGCGGCCCCGCGCGAAATGAGCCCGACGACATGCGCCGGGAAACGGCATAAGGTAGAGGCGTCGGACCGAGACGGCAAATTTGGCCGAACGGCCGAAACCTCAGTGTTGTCGCGGCTTCCAAGGCCTCCCCTGCGACCTCCACTCGTCCCTCTTCACGGAGACCCGAAAGCCTTCAGACGGTGGGGGCGTCCCACCGTGGGGCGTCTCCCCAGAGCGTCTCGAGCTGATAGAACGATCGGGCCTGGGGGTGGAAGACGTGGACTACGAAGTCCACGTAGTCCACGAGTACCCACCGTCCGCCCCGGAGTCCTTCGACGTGTTGAGGGCGTACGCCCTCCTTCTTCAGCTCATTCACGATATGGTTCGCGATCGCCTTCACCTGAACGTCCGAAGTGCCACCCGCGATGACGAAATAATCGGTGGCCGTGGAGATCCCTCGAAGGTCGAGGATCACAACGTCCTGGGCTTTCAGCTCCAGCGCGAATTCGGCAGCCCGCGTCACCTCGGGGGGGATGTCGGACGCCTCGGTCAAGGAGAACTTCACAGCATCGATCAGCCTTCCTCGCGCTCCACGTTGACCTCGATCTGGATCTCGACCTCCCCGTGAAGACTGAGGGTGACATTGCTCACGCCGAGAATCTTGAGCGGCTCATCGAGCTGGACGACCTTCTTGTCCAGTTCGAAGTCCAGGCCCCCTGCGTTGGCCTGCTCGACGATGTCCGCCACCGTCACGGAACCGAACAACTTTCCGTCGTCCCCGGCGCGTTCTTTGAAGGTCAAAGAGAGCCCTTCGAGCTGCGATGCCCTGCGACGAGCTTCCAGGAAGTCGTGACGGGCGCGCTCCTCAGCCTTCGCCTGCTCTTCCTCGATCCGCTTCATGTTGGCCTCGCTCGCCAGGTACGCGAGGCCCTGCGGGATGAGGTAATTCCGACCGTAGCCATCCTTCACCTGGACAACCTGGCCAGCCTCGCCAAGGCTCTCCACCCCCTGCTTAAGAATGAGCTTCATGATTCCTCCGACTTGAGTCTCAAGCGGCCGATTCCCCGACGCGTGCGCGTAGGTCGAGCCACGTATCTGCAATTCCAGTGAGCACCGCAAAACCGATCACGACCGGTGCCGCGAACACAAATCCAAACACGAATACCACGAATCCGAACAACGAGATGCCGCCGCTGATGAAGAGCGCGACGCCCACGCCCCGAAGCGCATAGAGCGCCCCCATGAACACGGCGATGTTGGCTCCAACCCGCGTGAGGCCCTCGCTCGCTTGGGTCACCACGAGGATGAGGCCGAAAATCAGCAACCATACCCAGTGGTCGTTGAAGCGGAATGCGCCCAACGGTCCGAGCCCCCCATCGCTGTTCTGAGCAAGCCGCACCACCAGCCACCACGATACAGCAAGAGCCGCCATGGACTCCAGCCCAATCACGGCAGGAAACACCGCAACCCACCAATCAGCAATCTGATAGATCGACGCCACCATTTCAGGCGGGACGGACTCCCCCTGCCTCAGCACCACCATCGCGTCCAACCACGTCGCGTAGCCAGCCTGGAGCCTGTCCGTCACGCTCCAATCGATCGTCGCCCAGGCCCCTGCGCGAGACGCCATGATAACTCCGGACGCAGACGCGGCGGTGAGCACCGCAGCGAACGCTCTCGACGTAACACGCCAGCCCGGCACGACCATGCTCAGGGCGCGGAGACGGCCGACGTCGGGCCGGAGGATGAGCGTGAGGTAGAGGTTCTTGCCGGCGGGCGAGACCCAGCGGCGGCCGAAGCGACCGCGGCCC
>JADFLD010000047.1 GCA_022564535.1 Gemmatimonadota bacterium | reverse complement strand
CGTCTTCGCGACACAGAACCCCATCGAACTCGAGGGCACGTATCCGCTGCCCGAAGCACAGCTCGATCGTTTCATGTTCGAAATCGCGATCGATCACCTCAGCGAGGAAGATGAGCTCGAGGTCATCCGTACGACGACCAGCAACCAAAATCCGCAATTCAAGCACGCGGTCACCGGCCCCGACCTCGTCGCGTTTCAGGAGCTCGTCCGCCGGGTTCCGGTCTCCGAGTCCGTTCTCCGTTATGCGGTGAATCTGGTTCGGATGAGCCGCCCCAGCCCGAACGGCGACAGCCCCGACTTCGTCAAGAAGTGGATCGCGTACGGCGCCTCTCCGCGCGCCGCACAATACCTGGTGCTCGGTGCGAAGGCCCGGGCGCTCACGCAGGGCCGTTACCACGTCACGTTCGAGGACATCCAGTCGCTCGCGCAGCCCGTCATGCGGCACCGCGTGCTTACGAACTTCCACGCGGAGTCGGAAGGCACCACCGCGTCCGCATTGGTAGATATGCTGCTCGAGTACGTGCCCGTCCCATCCTCCGGCATGTAAGGCCAGACTTTGGCGACCGCACCCACCCGAACCGCCGCCGCAGGCACACAGTTCCTGGATCCCGCCGTACTCGGCCGGATCGGGAATCTCGCGTTGCTCGCCCGTACGGTCGTCCACGGGTTCCTGACCGGGCTCCATCGATCGCCGTTTCTGGGCTTCAGCACGAACTTCGCCGAGCACCGCCCGTACATGCCCGGAGATGATATACGCAGAATCGACTGGCGCCTCTACGCCCGGACCGACCGGCACTACATAAAGCTCTTCGAGGCCGACACGAACTCCAACTTCTCGGTCCTGCTCGACGTCTCCGCGTCGATGAATTACGGAAGTCATTCGTTAACCAAGTTCGACTACGCTCGATACCTCACCGCGTGTCTCACCTTCTTCTCGAGTCGGCAGCGCGATCGGATAGGCCTGGTCACCTTCGATCATGAAGTCGTGGACTACGTGCCCCCGTCGATGAAGCGCCTCGACACGATCCTGCACACCCTCGATCGGGCGAAAGCTGAAAGGCCGGGAAGCCTCCGGGCGCCGATGCTCCGGATCACGGAGATGCTCGCCCGAAAGGGCATCCTCGTCGTCGTGTCCGATTTCTACGAGGACCCCGATGTCATTCTGAGTGCTCTGGGGCCGCTGCGCGCCCGGGGCCACGACGTCATCGTCTTCCACGTGATGGACCCGTACGAGCTGGAATTCCCGTTCGAGGAGGCTTCGGGCTTCGAAGATCTCGAAACCGGAGAGCAGATACCGGTCATTCCTGGCAGGCTCAGGGACGACTACCTGCAGATGGTGAAGGCACATCTAGACGAGCTCCGGACGCGCTTCGCAGAGAGTCGAATCGACTACACGCTGCTCGATACGTCGAAGCCGCTGGACATGGCCCTTTTTCGGTATCTCCTGGCGCGTGAAAGTCTGAGCAGAGCGCGATGAATCTCGCCTTCCTCGTTCCGCTCTTCCTACTCGGCATCGCGGGTGTCGTCGTCCCGATCGTCGTGCACCTCACGCGCAAGCAGCGGCGCAACGTCGTGCACTTCCCGTCCCTGATGTTCCTGCAAAAGATCCCGTACCAGGAGCAGAGGCGGCGGCGAATCCAGCACTGGTTCCTGCTCTCACTGCGTGCGCTGGCTCTAGCGCTACTCGTCCTGGCGTTCGCCCGACCCTTCCTCGATCAGAGCGGGCTGGCTCTCGGAGCCGCGTCGGGACCGACGGAGGTCGTGGTCCTCATCGACCAATCGTATAGCATGGCGATCGGCGACAAACTCGATCGGGCGCGAACGGAGGCGCGCGCGATCTTCGCGGCACTCGGCCCCCTCGACCGGGCCTCACTGGTCGTCTTCGCGCGCGGCGCGAACGTCGTTGCACGCTCCACTGCCGATCGCGTCCGCCTGCGGGGAGCGCTCGACACGATCGAGGTCTCTTCCGGCTCGACCCGGTACGGCCCAGCGCTCAAGGTCGCACAAACCATTCTGGAAGAATCGACTCTGCCGTCCGGCGCGGTCTATCTGCTCACCGACTTTCAGCGGACGGGCTGGACCGGTGACGAGGGTGTGCACCTGCCCCCGGGCTCACGGATGATCCCGATCCTGCTGGGGAGCGACGAACCGGTGGACAACGTGATGATCACCGACGTCTCCTTGCCCCGTCAGGCCGTGGCCGGCCGCGAGCGCGTGACGCCGACCGCGCGCGTCGTCCGCCGCGGGGGCGCCGAGACTCGCGAAGTCATGGTGTCGCTCGAGTTGGACGGTCAGGAGATCCAGACCCGGTCCGTCATGCTCGAGCCGAACGCCTCGGCCGCTGTGACGTTCCAGCCCGTTACCCTGTCGCGACCGCACACGCGGGGTACGGTCCGGTTACCAGACGACGCCCTCACGGCGGACAACGCGCATCATTTCGTGCTGTCCCCGGGCACGGCCCTGCGGGTGCTCGTGGTGGAGGGTGCCGGGGCCGCAGACGACGTCAGCTTGTATCTCCGAGGCGCGCTCGAGATCTCCGACGACGGCCGCTTCGATGTGCGCACGAGACGGGCGAGCGTCGTTCGGCCCGTGGACCTGGAAGGCACGGACGCGGTCTTCCTGAACGACGTCCAGATCGACGGGGGTTCCGCGGAGCGGCTTCGGGCCTACGTCGAAGCCGGTGGCGGCATCCTCGTGGCGCTCGGTCAAGACGGCGGCTGGCCCGCGTCGGCCGCGGACATGCTGCCGGGCACGGTCGGCCCTATGGAGGACCGCATCCAGGGGCGCGGCGGTCGTCTCGGCTATCTCGACTATGAGCACCCGGTGTTCGAGGTGTTCGCAGGGCCGCGTAGCGGCGACTTCACCGGCGCCCGCTTCTACCGCGCCCGCCGCCTGGAGCTGTCCGACTCCGCGACGGCGCTCGCTCGATTCGACGACGGCTCGGTCGCGCTGGCCGAGCTGAGCTATGGCCGGGGCAAGGTTCTTGTCTGGACGACCTCGCTGGACGCTTTCTGGAACGATCTGGCGCTCCAGCCCGTGTACCTGCCCTTCGTCCACCGGCTGGCCGAGTACATGGGCGGGCGGGCGGAAGCCGTGCCCTAGTTCGTGACCGGACAGGTCGTGGATCTGGCCGACCCCCGGGCGCTCGAAATGGCCGGGCTGGTCTCGTCCGAAGCCGCCGGCCTGACCGAGGGACTCGATCAGGTCGCGCTTACGCCGTCGGGGGCCAACGTACCGCTACCCGCGGGTGATGGGCCGCGTTACCTGCCGCTCGACGAGCACGGCTTCTACACGGTGCGGCGGCCAGGATCGGATCCAGAACGCCCGTTCGTGATCGCCGTCAACGTGGACCTGGAAGAATCGAACCTGACACCGATCGACCCGAACGAGCTCGTGCTGCAAATCGAGGCTACGACGGCGGCGACTCCGATGGGGGATGGGTTCGATCAGGCGAGCGAACTTCGAATGGAGTACCAAGAGCGCAGACAGTCGCTGTGGCGGTGGCTGCTCGTGGCGGCGCTCGGGCTGTTCATCACCGAGACGGTGATCTCGAACTGGGTGTCACGGAAGAGCCCGGGAGCACCGGGCATGGTTGCGGGTTAGGAAGAGGCGGGACAGCGAATGCGAGACGGACGGGACGGGATGGATCAATGGCGGAGGCCGACCGACCGACAATAGGTTGGAAGGGTGCCGCAATGGGAGAGGGACATGAGGGAATCTGAAAAACGGTTGGCTCGCAACAGGCTCCTCGGCGTGGTGCGGAGTGTGCGTTGGCGTTGGCGGACGAGGGTCGCCTTGCGAGGCCTCGCCTGGGTCGCCGGACTCACCGGACTCGTCTTCTTCCTCTCGGCGCTCGGGCTCGAGCGCATGCGCTTCTCCGCGGAGGCGGTCGTGGCGCTGCGATTCCTGACGTGGGGTACTCTGGCGGTGTCCATCTACGTCTTCTTGATCCGTCCGCTTTTCGTGCGTCTATCCGACGTCCAGGTCGCCCTCTACCGGGAGGAGCACGAGCCGTCCCTCGAGCACTCCTTCTTGAGCGTTCTCGAGGAGGGCTCTCGATCCGCGTCGCCAGGTCTGACACAGCGCGTCACCGAGATCGCGATCGAAAAAGCGAGACGGGTCGACTTCGGACGGCGCGTAGAGAAGGGCGGACTCTACCGAGTCGCTGGGACGCTCACGGCGCTGGTCGTGCTCACTCTTGCTGCATTGCTCCTCGGGCCGCCACACCTCCGCATGGGGCTCGCTGCGCTCCTCTTTCCGATGGTAGATGCCAGCGAGGTCAATCCGTATTCGATCTCGGTATCCCCCGGCAACGTGACGATCGCGCGCGGGACCGATCAGATCGTCACGGCGTTCCTGGGCGGCTTCGAGGCGGCCGACGCCTCGATCTTCACGAGGGGGGAGTCCGACCAGTCGTTCCAGCGGCTCACCATGCTGTCCGACATCGATGATGGCTTCGAGGTCATGTTGCTCGGAGTCAACGAGCCTACCGAATATTTCGTCGAGTCAACCGGCATCCGCTCGCCGACGTTCCGGATCGACGTCGCGGACCTTCCCTACGTCGATCAGATGGATCTGACGTACTACTTCCCCGGCTACACTGGGCTGCAAGCGAGAGTGGTCGAGGACGGAGGCGACGTGGCCGCACTCCGTGGGACGCTGGTGGAGCTCCATATCCAGCCCACGATGCTCACGGCGGGAGGGCAGCTACTCCTCGATGGTGAGCCGGCCGAGGACCTCACGCTCGAGGAAGACGGAACATTGTCGGTCCGATTCACCATCGGGGCCAATCGCTTCTACTCGATCGAGCTCGCCCGGGGCGATGGCGAACTCGTTCCGGCCTCACCGGAATACACGATCGACATCCTCACCGACCAGGAACCGTTGATTCGCTTCTCCGAACCGGGGCGGGACATGCCCGCGTCTCCGATCGAGGAAGTCTATCTGGAAATGAGCGCCACCGATGACTACGGCATCGCTGACGTCCGTCTCGTCTACTCGGTCAACGGTGGACCGGAAGACACGATCTCCGTATTCGAAGCCAGTGGAGCGCCGCTCGGCGAGGTGTCCGTCGGTCACACCCTCTTCCTCGAGGAGTGGGAGCTGGAGCCGGGCGATCTCGTCTCCTACTATGCGATGGTTCGCGACAACCGGTCGGTCGGATCCAGCCGCGCCGTATTCAGCGACATCTACTTCCTGAACATGCGCCCGTTCGAACGCGCCTACCGCCAGGCCGAGCAACAGGGCGGCGGGGGGGGCGGTGGTGGTGGATCGGAAACGGCGCTTTCCGACATGCAGCGGCAGATCATCGCGGCGACGTTCAACCTGATCCGTCAGCAGAGCACATACGGCGAGGACGAGTTCAGCGAAAACGTCGTGAGCGTCGGTCTCGCGCAGGGTCGGCTGAAGGACCAGGTGACGACGCTGCTTCAGCGCATGGAAAACCGTGGGCTGACGCAAACCGCCGAGGGCTTTCGGGACGTCTCGGAGATCCTGCCGAAGGCGTTCGAGGCGATGACGAAGGCCCAAGAGGATCTCGGAGATGAGGAATTGCGTGGGGCTCTGCCCGACGAGCAGGAAGCGCTGCGCTACCTGCAGCAGGCCGAGGAGACGTACGAGCGCTTCGTCCAGGAGCAACAGGGTGGCGGAGGCGGCGGCGGTGCGGGACAGCAGGCCGCCGAGGATCTCGCCGACCTGTTCGAGTTGGAGCTCGACAAGCTGAAGAACCAGTACGAGACGGTACAGCGTGGCCAGCAGCAGCAGGCCGACAATGAAATCGACGAATTGCTCGAGAAGCTTCAGGAGCTTGCGCGCAGACAGGAGCAGGCCGCAGAGCGCCAACGACGCCGCACGGCACAGAATCAGGGTGGGTCAGCGGACGGGGGCGATGCACAGCGAGAGCTCGCCGACGAGACAGAGGAGGCAGCTCGCCAACTTCAGCGTCTGGCCCGTGAGGACAACAACCTGGAGCTCGAGCAGACGGCCCGGGCCCTTCAGCAAGCCGCCGAGGCGATGCGCCAGTCTGCTTCCGCGTCCGGAACCCAGGCGAGCGCCGAGGCGAGTTCCGCGCTCCGACGCCTCGAGGAGGCTCGGAGTCGGTTGGAGGAAGCCCGTTCGGGGCGGGCGCGGCGGGACGCGGAGGACGCGATCGAGCAGGTGGAGGAGCTTCAGCAGCAGCAACGGGAGGTCCAGCGCGCCGTGCGCCAGTTGCCCACCGAGCGCACACCCGAGCGGCAGGCGGAAATCGACCGCCTCCGTGAGCGGAAGGACCACATGAACGAGGTCGTCAAGAACCTCGAGCGGCTACTGGACGAAGCGGCGAGCAGCGCCCGGTCCGACAATCCCCAGGCCGCGCGAGACTTCGCCGAAGCCGCAACCCATATCCGCGAGTCGAAGCTGAAGGAGAAGATCCAGTACTCGCGCGGCACGATCGAGCAATGGGACCCGCAGTCCGCGGTGACCATGGAGCTGCAGATCGAGGGGGACCTCCAAGCACTACGGGATCGACTCGAACGCGCCCGCACGGCCTCGAGCCAACGCGAAGCCAACCCGCTCGAGGAGGCACTCGATGAAACCCGCGACCTGGTCCGAGGAATGGAGGCCATGGACCGCCGCCTGAACGAGCCCGGCCAACAGGGGCAGGAAGGACAGCAGGGCCAACAAGGGCAGGGTCAAGAGGGTCAGCAGGGTGAGGGTCAGGAAGGACAGCAGGGTCAGGGTCAGGAGGGGCAACAGGGCCAGGGAGGCAACGCCGCCAACCAGGGTGGCACCGGGGGGAACGACGGCCGGGTCGGTGATCGCTTCACGGATTCCCGGGCGGGCGGCGCCACCCGTGGCGACCCGCGCCGATTCACCGCCGAGGAGATCCGCCAGTACCAATCCGAGTTCCGCGAGCGGGCCGACCAGGTGCGGGACCTTCGAAGGCAGCTGAGCGAGGCAGGACGTTCGGCCGACGATCTCCGTGACGTGCTCGACGCCATGCAGCGCTTCCAGGAGGACGGGATCTACACCGACCCCGGGGCCCTCGCCGACTTGCATGAGGACATGCTGAATCGACTCAAACGCCTGGAGTTCGGCCTTCGCCGCGAAGTCGAGGGCGAGGGCGACCGGAGAGCCACACTCTCCGGGTCCGACGAGGTGCCGGACGGCTATCGGAACCTGGTCGAGGAGTATTACCGGGCGCTCGCTCGAGGCGGGTCGCGGCGCGGAGGGAACTGACACCCCAGTCCGAACCCAGCCAAGGGGCAAGCGAGAGGGCGGCGCTCTCGAACGCCGTCGCGGGCCTGGCCGCGAAGTACCATGACGAAGCGTCGGACGATGGCCGTTGGTTCCGGCTCACCGTCGGCGCACACCCTGCGTTGCCCCGTGGTGACGCCCAGGAGTCTACAGATGACAAACAAGTCTGACCCGAAGCCCGCGGGCGCCGAAGCCCCACCGGCGACCCGCTCCCTGATTCTCGAACAGGAGATCGCAGCCCCACCGGATGAGGTCTGGGACGCGCTCACCACCCCAGCGGGCATCCGCCGCTGGCTCGCGCTCGACGCCAGGGTGACACCCGGGGCCTCGGGCTCCGTCTGGCTCTCGTGGGGTCCGGGATGCGAGGGGGAGGCCCCCATCCACATCTGGGAGCCGGCCGAGCGGTTCGGGTGGACCGAGGGCTATGGGGACGACGACGACGGTCGTCCGATCAGGGTCGCAATCGACTTCTACATCGAGAGCCGTGAGGGATCGACCGTCCTGCGCCTCGTCCAGTCTGGGTTCAGCGCCTCATCCGACTGGGACGAGATGTACGACGCGCTGAAGGACGGCTGGACATACTTCCTCTTCAACCTCGCGTTCTACTTCTTGGAGCATCGAGGTCAGGAGCGGAGACTCGTTTGGCGGCGCGTGCCGACCGACCTAGCCCGTGAAGATATTTGGGAGCGTCTCGGAGCCGGCTCCCTCATCGGCCCCGCAGGGAACGGCGACGACGCGGGTGTCCGCATCGTAATCGACGAACGCCGGCCAGCCGAGGTGGTCTCCTCCAGGAAGGGATACCATTTCGCGGCCACCCTTCCCGACCTGAACAGGAGCTTGCTCTTCGTCGAGCTCGAAGGACAGCACGTGGGTTTGTGGCTGAGTACCTACGGCCTGGACGCAAAGCAGGCCGAGGACCTGCAGGAGGCACTGGACGGTCGGGTCGAAGTCGTCTTCGGCGTGGGCAAGCACACCGGGAGCTCCACCGAGTCGCAGAGCGGTTAGATTTTCGCCCCGCTCAGAGCGCCACAGATTCCGACCCAACCACGAAGCGATACCGATGTCCGGACCGCAGTTCATCTACCACATGCACAGACTCTCGAAGATCGTCCCGCCCAGACGGGAGATCCTCAAGAACATCAATCTCTCGTTCTACCCCGGGGCCAAGATCGGAGTCGTGGGCCCGAACGGGTCCGGGAAGAGCACGCTCCTCAAGATCATGGCCGGTCTCGATTCCGATTTCCTCGGTGAGGCCTGGGCGGCCAAGGGAACGCGCATCAGCTATCTCTCGCAGGAGCCGCAGCTCGATGCCACGCTCGACGTCCGCGGCAACGTGGAGCTCGCGGTCGCCGAAACACGCTCTCTGCTCGTGCGTTTCGAGGAGGTCAACCTGAAGTTCGGCGAGATCACCGGTGACGAAGAGATGAATGCTCTGATCGAGGAGCAGGCGAAGCTGCAGGACCTCATCGACGCGTCCGGCGCGTGGGATCTCGACCGGAAGATCGAAATCGCCATGGATGCACTTCGCCTCCCGGCCGGCGACGCCGACG
>JADFLD010000046.1 GCA_022564535.1 Gemmatimonadota bacterium | reverse complement strand
CGCAAGGGATTGGCCGATACGGCCCTCAAGACGGCCGACGCTGGATACCTCACCCGTCGCCTGGTCGACGTCGCTCAGGACATGACGATCGCGAGCGAGGACTGTGGCACGATCCTCGGACTCGACATGACCGCGCTGAAAGAAGGCGAGGACGTCATCGAGCCGCTCATGGACCGCATCGTCGGAAACGTGGCGCTCGAAAACATCTACGATCCGATCGATGGTGACCTGCTCGTGGAAGGGGGCAAGCTCATCGATGAGCTCGCCTCCCAAGCGATCGAGGACGCGGGTCTGCAGATGGTCAGAATCCGGTCCGTGCTCACGTGTGAGGCGAAACGCGGCCTGTGCCAGACCTGTTATGGTCGGAATCTGGCGACCATGCAGCCGGTCGACGTCGGTGAGGCGGTTGGCATCATCGCGGCGCAGTCGATCGGCGAGCCGGGTACGCAGCTTACGCTACGGACCTTCCATATTGGCGGAACGGCTTCTCGCATCGCCGCTCAAACGCAGAGAAAGTCCAAGATCGACGGTATCGTCGGCCTTGAGCGTGTCACCGTGGTCGAGACCCCCGACGAGAAGCGCATCGTAACGTCGAGGGAGGGCCACATTCTTCTCAAGACGGCTGAGGGTGGAGTGCTGAGCCGCCTTGCGGTTCCGTATGCCGCGACGCTGTCGGTCGTGGAGGGCCAGGAGATCAAGGCCGGAGACCTGCTGTTCGGCTGGGATCCGTATTCCGAGCCGATGGTCGCCGACTCGAAGGGCGTCATCGAGTTTGTGGACATCGTAGAGGATTACACGATGCGTGAGGAGCTCGACGAGTCCACCGGTCGTCGCCAGATGACGAGCATCGAAGATCGCGAGAAGAAGCTCCACCCGGTCATCCGGATCGTAAAGAAGTCGAGAAAGAAGGAAAAGGAGACGCTGCGCGAGTTCATCGTTCCGGTCGGGGCTCAGTTGACGGTCCGGCACGGAGACGAGGTCGAGTTGGGCGACCCGATCGCCAAGATCAGTCGTGACGTGTACAAGACCCGTGATATCACCGGGGGTCTCCCACGGGTCGCGGAGCTCTTCGAGGCGCGTCGCCCGAAAGATCCGGCGGTCATCACGGAGATCGACGGTGATATCAGTTTCGGTGACATCAAGCGCGGCAAGCGCCAGGTCCACGTGACGCCGGAGACCGGTGAGCAACGGACCTACGACGTTCCGGTCGGAAAGCACATGCGTGTGCATACAGGCGATCAGGTGCGTGCAGGTGATCGTCTCTCAGAGGGTCCGATCAACCCGCATGACATCCTCGCCATCAAGGGGCCAAGAGCGGTTCAGGAGTACTTGCTGAACGAGATCCAGGAGGTCTACCGGCTCCAGGGGGTGAAGATCAACGACAAGCACATCGGCGTGATCGTTCGCCAGATGCTGCAGAAGGTCAGGATCATCGACAGTGGTGACACCGATCTGCTCGAGGGCGAAAACTTCGATCGCACGGCCTTCCGCGCGGTCAATACGAAAGCCATCGCGGATGGCCGGAAGCCGGCCCGCAGCGAGCCACTCCTGCTGGGCATCACCAAGGCGAGTCTCACGACCGAGTCCTTCATATCGGCCGCCTCCTTCCAGGAGACGACGAGGGTTCTCACGGACGCCGCGGTACGCGGTGCCCGCGACGATTTGAAGGGCCTCAAGGAGAACATCATCATCGGCCACCTGATTCCGGCAGGAACCGGAATCCACCGGTTCCAGAATGTCGAATTCATGGTGGAGAAGTCGTTCTACGACGAGGAGATCGTCCCCCTCGCCGAACCCGGTGAGTTGGTTCCGGGGCTGGGCATCGACGGAGACGGCGTGGCGGCCTTGAAGTAGAGGCCGACGGCGGTCAGGAAGCCGAGGTAGGGTTGAGCGGCAAGGAGGGGGCGCCCCCCCAAAAAGGGGCTGCCCCCTCTGCCGTGCCCCCCCCGAAAGTGCATGCAAACACTGGCGATTCGCCGGTTGACACCCCCCTGTACCCTATCTACCTTTCTTTGCTAAGTCGGACCGGCCCTCGCAATGACAGCGGGGTGCCAGCACGACGCGCCCGGGGGGGCGCGTTTTTTTCACGGTAAGAGGCTACATGCCGACCACAAGTCAGCTCGTGCGGAAGGGCCGCAAGGCGCAAAAAAAGAAGAACAAGACGCCGGCTCTGCAGCAGAATCCTCAGAAGCGAGGGGTCTGCACGCGTGTGTACACCACGACTCCGAAGAAGCCGAACTCGGCGCTTCGGAAAGTCGCGAGGGTACGTCTCACGAACGGGTTCGAGGTCACGGCCTATATCGGCGGTGAAGGCCACAACCTCCAGGAGCACTCGATCGTGCTCATCCGAGGTGGCAGGGTGAAGGATCTTCCCGGAGTCCGATACCACATCATCCGCGGCACGCTCGACGCCTCCGGGGTAGATTCCCGCCGGCAGGGGCGCTCCAAGTACGGGGCCAAGCGGCCCAAGTAAGGCGATAGATAGATGAGCCGTCGTTCGCGCGCGACCAAGAGAGAAACTCCTCCCGACCCGAAGTTCGAGTCCAGGGCCGTCACCAAGTTCATCAATAACTTGATGGTGGACGGGAAGAAATCGATTGCCGAGAAGATCTTCTACGACGCGGTCGACCTCATCGAGCAGCGTTCCGGTCAGCCAGGCGTCGAGGTCTTTGAGCAGGCGCTCAGCAATGCCAAGCCTTCGCTCGAGGTGAAGAGCCGCCGCGTCGGAGGGGCGACCTACCAAGTGCCGATCGAGGTTCGCCCCGAGCGTCGGACTGCGCTGGCGTCACGCTGGCTGATTTCGTTTGCGCGTGCGCGCTCGGAGAAGAGCATGGCCGAGCGACTCGCTGGGGAGCTGCTCGCGGCCAGCCGCGGGGAAGGTGGCACGATCAAGAAGAAGGACGACACACACCGGATGGCGGACGCGAACAAGGCGTTCGCCCATTACCGCTGGTAGGCGTTTGAAAGCAAGAAGGACCGAAGCCCTCAGGTAGAAGGGGGCCCCGGACAAGAGAGACGCGATGGCCCGGAGCATGGGCCCTCTCCGAATTGAGGAGCGCGGATGGCTGCACGTCCTACGAGGGGGTGCGGCAGGAACAGCCCGCTTCTTTTTTTTTGCCCCTACGGGGCAGTGACATTCGAAGGGATAGATGAAGGACCCGATAGAAGATGCCAAGGATTACCCCACTTCCGCAGCTCCGAAATATCGGCATCATGGCGCACATTGATGCCGGTAAGACGACAACGACAGAGCGCATCCTGTACTACACGGGTCGCGTTCATCGGGTCGGCGAGGTACACGACGGCGCGGCGACGATGGACTGGATGGAGCAGGAGCAGGAGCGGGGGATCACGATCACCTCGGCCGCGACGACTGCACATTGGAATCGGTTCGGCCTCGAGTACCGCATCAACATCATCGACACGCCCGGACACGTAGACTTCACGGCCGAGGTCGAGCGCTCGCTGCGCGTCCTCGACGGCGCCGTGGCTGTGTTCTGCGCGGTGGGCGGCGTGGAACCGCAGTCCGAGACGGTGTGGCGTCAGGCCGACCGTTATCAGGTGCCTCGGATCGCGATGGTCAACAAGATGGACCGCATCGGCGCCGACTTCATGAACGTCGTCGAAATGATGAGGGATCGTCTCGGCGCGAACGCGCATCCTGTTCAGTATCCGCTGGGTGAGGGCGAGCTCTTCACGGGCATGGTGGATCTGGTAGAGCGCAAGTCGATCATGTTCGAGGGCGAGATGGGCTCGAAGATCATCGAGGGCGAGGTGCCCGACGGCCTCAAGGATCGGGTCGAGGAGTTGCGTGCTACGCTCCTCGAAGCCGCGGTCGAGCACGACGACGATCTGATCGAGAAGTATCTCTCTGGGGAAGAGCTCACCGTGGAGGAGTTCCGCCACGCGATTCGAGCCGCCACCATCAAGGGCGTGCTGTTCCCGGTGTTTTGTGCATCCGCGTTCAAGAACAAGGGTGTGCAGGCGCTGTTGGACGGCGTGATCGACTACCTCCCTTCCCCCGTCGACATCGAGCCCATCAGGGGGCATCTACCGCACCACGACGAGACGTTCGAGACGCGAGAAGCGGCCGATGACGCGCCATTCGCGGCGCTGGCCTTCAAAATCGCGACGGATCCCTACGTCGGCAAACTGACGTTCTTCCGTGTCTATTCTGGTTCGCTTCCGGCCGGCAGCTACGTGTACAACGCCACGCGAGGTCGTCGTGAACGCGTGGGTCGCATCCTACAGATGCACGCGAACAAGCGTGAGGAGCGGGACGAGGTGTTCGCGGGCGATATCGCCGCCGCGATCGGCTTGAAGCATGTCAAGACCGGCGACACCCTGTGCGTCGAGAGCCACCCGATCATTCTCGAGGCCATGAATTTTCCCGAGCCCGTGATCGCGGTCGCCATCGAGCCGAAGACCAAGGTCGACCAGGACAAGCTCACGAACGGACTGGTCAAGCTGGCCGACGAAGACCCGACGTTCCGCGTCTTCACCGACCAGGAAACCAATCAGGTGATCATCTCCGGAATGGGTGAGCTTCACCTCGAGATCATCGTCGATCGCCTGAAGCGCGAGTTCGGCGTCGAGGCCAACATCGGTCGTCCCCAGGTCGCCTACCGCGAGACGATCCGGAATCGTGCGGACAAGGTTCAAGCGAAGTTCGTACGGCAGACCGGCGGACGCGGCCAGTACGGCCACGTGGTCATCAACATCGAGCCGGGCGCGACGGGTAGCGGCTTCATCTTCGAGGACAAGATCGTCGGTGGCGCGATCCCACGTGAGTACATCGGCTCCGTCGAGGCAGGGCTGCGAGAGGCCATGGATACCGGCATTCTTGCGGGCTTCCCCGTGATCGACGTGAAAATCGAGCTCATCGACGGTTCCTTCCACGACGTCGACTCCAGCGAGATGGCTTTCAAGATCGCCGGCTCCATGGCCTTCAAGGAGGGCATGAGGAAGGCCAAGGCCGTTCTTCTCGAGCCGATCATGGACGTCGAGGTGGTGACGCCTTCCGATTACATGGGCGACATCATGGGCGACCTCTCGTCGCGTCGCGGCAAGATCGGCGGAATGACCGAACGTGCCGGAGCCCGAGTGATCGGCGCATCCGTCCCGCTCGGAGAGATGTTCGGCTATGCGACCACGCTTCGTTCCCTGAGCCAGGGAAGGGCCGTGTTCACCATGCAGTTTGCGCACTACGAGCAGGTTCCGAAGTCGAAGGCCGACGAGATCATGTCGGCCAACGGCAGCGGGGCCGACTGACCGACACACTCTAGCTACCGATTTCGAGAGGGACAGCGATGGGCAAGCAAAAGTTCGAGCGGACGAAGCCGCACGTGAACGTGGGAACGATCGGGCACGTGGATCACGGAAAGACGACGTTGACGGCGGCGATCACGCTGGCGCAGTCGAAGAAATTCGGTGGCGAGGCGGTGTCGTTCGACAACATCGACAAGGCACCGGAAGAGCGTGCTCGTGGGATCACGATTGCGACGGCGCACGTGGAGTACGAGACGGCGAATCGTCATTACGCACACGTGGACTGCCCGGGTCACGCGGACTACGTGAAGAACATGATCACGGGCGCGGCCCAGATGGACGGGGCGATCCTGGTGGTGAGCGCGGCGGACGGACCGATGCCACAGACGCGCGAGCACATTCTGTTGGCTCGTCAGGTGAATGTCCCGTGGATGGTGGTGTTCATGAACAAGGTGGACATGGTGGACGACGAGGAGCTCCTGGAGTTGGTGGAGCTGGAGGTACGGGAGCTGCTGAGCGAGTACGGGTTCCCGGGCGATGACATCCCGGTGATCATGGGTTCGGCGTTGAAGGCTCTGGAGGCTGGGGGGGAGGGTCCGGACGCTGAGTGCCTGGAAGAGCTGATGAACGCGATCGACACCTACATACCGCAGCCCAAGCGAGACATCGACAAGCCGTTCCTGATGCCAGTAGAGGACGTGTTCAGCATCACGGGCCGAGGCACGGTGGCGACGGGACGAATCGAGCGCGGGATCGTGAAGCAGGGCGAAGAGGTCGAGATCGTGGGGATGGGCGCGAATCGCAGGACGGTGGTGACGGGCGTGGAGATGTTCCGCAAGCTGTTGGACGAGGGACGAGCGGGTGACAACGCGGGTCTACTGCTGCGCGGGGTTGGCAAGGACGAGATCGAGCGCGGGCAGGTGTTGGCGGCTCCGGGCTCGATCACACCGCACACGAAGTTCAAGGCGGAAGTCTACGTGCTGACGAAGGAAGAGGGTGGGCGTCACACGCCGTTCTTCAACGGGTACCGGCCGCAGTTCTACTTCCGTACGACGGACGTGACGGGCGCGGCGCAGCTACCCGAGGGCGTGGAGATGGTGATGCCGGGTGACAACGTGCAGATGGAAGTGGAGTTGATCACGCCGATTGCGATGGATCCGCAGCTACGGTTTGCGATCCGCGAGGGCGGGCGCACGGTGGGCTCGGGCGTAGTAACAGAGATTATCGAGTAGTGGAGGCTGCTGGCGGTGACGCTGGCTCTCTCCGCGATGGACGCTACCAAGCGAAGATCGTTGCGAGAGCCGACGCGACCGTCATCAGTATGACCCAAGCGGGGGCTCGGGGCTGACACCGAGCTCGCGCGACATAACGAGAAGACGATGGCAGACAGAATCAGAATTCGACTCAAGGCATTCGATCACTGGGTGATCGATCAGACGGCGGCCGACATCGTGCGGACGGCTCAGAAGACGGGCGCGACCGTGCGGGGTCCGATCCCGCTACCGACGCGGCGCGAGCGATGGACCGTGCTCAAGTCCCCGCATGTCGACAAGAAGAGTCGGGAGCAGTTCGAGCTCCGTACGCACAAGCGGCTCATCGACATCGTGGATAGCCGCCCCCAGACGATCGACGCCTTGACCAAGCTGGATCTGCCCGCTGGTGTCGACGTTCAGATCAAAGTCGACTGACGGAGGAATTCCGGATATGCCCGGATTGATCGGAAAAAAGATCGGGATGACCCGGATCTTCGATGAGGAGGGAGTGCAGGTTCCCGTTACCGTCATCGAAGCCGGGCCGTGCCCTGTCGTTCAAGTGAGGTCGCAGGAGGAGGATGGCTATCGGGCCGTCCAGCTCGGCTTCGGCGTGAAGAAGGCCAAGAGGACTTCGCGCGCCGAAATGGGCCACGCCGCCAAGGCCGGCCTCGAGGGCGCTCCTCGGCTGATGCGGGAATTCCGCATCCAGAATGGCGAAGAATACGAGGTGGGCCAGGAGCTCACCGTGGAGTTGTTCGAGGCTGGTGACCGGGTGAAGGTCACTGGTCGTAGCAAGGGTCGTGGTTTCCAGGGTGTCGTGAAGAGGTATGGCTTCGCTGGTCGGCCGGCGTCGCACGGGCACCCGATGTCCCGTACCCCGGGTTCGCTCGGGCCGGGTACCGATCCCTCTCGTGTGATCAAGGGCAAGAAAATGCCTGGGCGCATGGGTGGAGATCGCACGACCATCCGGAACTTGCAGATCGTGCGCGTCGACGGCGAGCGCAATCTGCTATTCGTGAAGGGCGGTGTTCCGGGCGCCCGTAACGGTTACGTCCTGATCTCGAAGTAAAGGCCATGTTCAAGGCACGCTACTACAAAGCAGACGGCAAGAAGGGGAGGGCGCGGGCATTGCCCGACTCCGTCTTCGATGGCGTCGTACACGAGGGCGCCATGCACCAGGCGGTGAAGGCGTATCTCGCCAATCAGCGACAGGGCACCGGTTCTGCGAAGACCCGGGCCGAAGTGCGCGGCGGAGGCCGGAAGCCATGGCGCCAGAAGGGTACCGGTCGGGCCCGTGCGGGTACCATCCGGGCGGCGCAGTGGGTGGGCGGTGGTGTCGCGTTCCCGCCGATTCCGCACTCGTGGCGCCAACGCCTCCCGAAGAAGTTGCGCTCACTCGCCCGTAAGTCCGCGCTCAACGATCGCGCCGAGCACGACCGCGTGGTTCTGGCCGACCTTCCTGCGATGGATGCGCCCAAGACGCGCACCATCCTCGATTTTATAGGCGCGATGGAGATCCCCGGGAAAACGCTCATTCTCACGCACGGGAAGAACGAGAACGTCTACCTGTCCGCCAGGAATCTGAAGCGGGTGGAAGTTCGCACGTTCGGTGAGGAGTCGGTCTACGATGTCCTATGGGCGCATACAGTGGTGATCGAGCGAAGCGCCCTGGACGACGCTGGAAAGAAGGCCCCGGACGCCCAGGACGAGACGGAGGAGAAGGCCGATGCGTGACGCGTATGACATCATTGTCGAGCCCGTGGTCACGGAGAAGTCGACGGGCCAGTTGGAGGCAAGCAACATCTACACGTTCATCGTCTCCAACGACTCGAACAAGATCGAGATCGGGCAGGCGATCGAGAAGCTGTGGGATGTCACGGTGAAGGACGTGAGGACGATGCGCTATGCCGGGAAGGCTAAGCGTGCATCCATGGGCCGGATGTCCCGCAACCCGAATAAAGGTCGTCGTCCATCGTTCAAGAAAGCGATGGTCCAACTCGCTGAAGGTGACTTCATCGAGCTCTACGAGGCTGGCTGATGGGCATCAAGAAATTCAGGCCGATGACGCCTGGGCAGCGGACGCGTTCGATTCTCGACAATGCGATCCTGACGCGAAAGGGCCCCGAAAAGTCGCTTACCGAGTCGCTCCATGGCAAAGGTGGGCGGAACCACCACGGGCACATCACGGTGCGGCGTCGGGGTGGTGGTCACAAGCGCCGGTATCGCATCATCGACTTCAAGCGCAACAAGTTCGACGTGCCTGGGAAGGTCGCTCACATCGAGTACGATCCGAACC